>VXNG01000281.1 GCA_009840695.1 Acidimicrobiaceae bacterium | reverse complement strand
TCGGGCTCTTCGGCCTCGTCGGCCTCTTCGGTCTCGTCGGGTGCGGCCGGGGGTACTGGGGCCAGGTAGCCGACGATCAGCAGCAGCACCCCGACCACGATGAACGACACCACCCGGCCGAGCGCAGTCAGGCTGCTCAGGTCGACCAGGAACAGCTTGACCACCACCACTGCCATCCACGACGCGCCCGCCACCCAGACGGCTCGGCGGATCATGCGCACTCCGGCCACCATGCCCGACAAGCCGATCACCGCCCACAGGATCGACAGCGATGTCTGCAGCTCGGTGGTGTTCCACAGCGGCTCCAGCTCCCACGGCACGTCCAACCAGTGGCTGACCGTGCGGGCCGTCTCCACCGTGGCCAGAACTACACCGGCTGCGGCCACCACCGGCGACCAGCGAGCATCGACCAGGTCCCCGAACGGATGGTCCCCTTGCGCCCGAACCAGCCTCCTCCAGGCATGCAGCGCAGCCACCTGCAATCCGACTAGGACCCCCAAGGGGTTCAACAAGGGCAGGTACAGCAGCGGCCGGGGGTCGCCGTCGTGGAACAGAGCCGCGGTGAGCACCACCGTCAGCACCAACAGCATGGGGCCTGCGCAGACCAGCAGGTACGTCCGCCAGTGGGCCGCGACCGGCCACGCCAGCCCGCGCCGCGCTGCCATCGTCGCCGCTACCAGCGCAAGGACCGCGCCCGTCGTCGCAGCCAGAGGCCACACGCCCTCAGCGACCCGGTCGACCTGCCAGTAGACCTCAGAGGCCACCAGTGCCGCCACGATCCAGAAGCCGCCGGCGTGCAGTCCCGCCGACAGCTGCGGGAACACGCTCTCTCGCCGGCGCAGGAACAGGTAGTGCATCGCGACCGCTGGAGGCCAGGCGGCCCATCCCCACCCGTCCAGGGGATGCGACTGCGAGATCAGCGACAGCAGCAGCATCAACGCCAGCGTCGGCAGGATCAGGAGTCCCACGGACTCGAGTTGGGGCCACCTCAGGCGGCGGGCTCCCAGCGACCCGGCGGCGAACGATGCGACCGTGAAGCCGAGAATCGCCGACAAGTGACTGCTGTCCGGCAGCTGCTGGACGACCTCCATCACGCCGCCCACCAGCCACCACACGACACCCCAGGCGAGCGCAGTCCAAACCAGCGCCTCGTCGCCGTCGCCTCGCTGCGGTCGGCGGCTGAACAGCCATCCGGACGCCAAGCCGGCCACGGCGAGCAGCAGCGCTCCCAGGAGGTGCTGGTTGGCTACCGGCCAAGCGTCCTCGGCATAGGGGAGGGACTCTCCCAGGTGCAGCGCGAAGGACACCGCGGCCAGCACCTGCAGCGCGGCGCCTGCGGCCAGAGCGAGTAGGCGATCCCGCCGGCAGCCCATCCACAGCAGCACCAGACCCTGCACCGCCCACACCGTCGAGGTGAAGTAGGTGTCCAGCGCGAGGGGTACGGCGATAGCGGTGAAGGCCACACCGAGGCCCGTGTAGGCCTCGGCCAGCTGGCGGCGGTCGACCCCCAGCCGGCGCGACGCCAGCGCCAGTAAGCCCTGGACCGCCGCCAGCGCGATCGCGCTGATGGCCAGGCCGTACTCGGTGTGCCCGATCGCCAGCTGCTGCAGGCCCAGTCCGGCAAACGGTGTGCCGAACACCAGCGGTGCCGTCCAGGCCCCTCGCACGAACGGGATGTCCAGCTCCCGTGTCCCACCGAACGCGCCCTTGAGGTCGGGAGCCTCACGAGCGGCGAAGAGAGCCGGCATCCCTATGTACATCAGCAAGAACAGCGCGATGAAGGGCTGCGTCGAGACCCATTCCTCCTGCTCGTAGCGGTTCGACAGCCAGAAGAACGTCAGACCGAACGTGAACGCGAAGCCGAGGAGATTCAACTCCGGCCAGGTCTTGAACCAGGCGACCCCGAGGATCGCCGCGTTCAACACCAGGAAGAAGCTGAAGACGTAGACATGGTCGTCGGGGCGCGAGTACGTCAGCACCGGGGCCAGGAACCCGCCGATGATTCCAAGCACGGCCAGCGGTCGCGAGTCCTGAAGCACCGAGAGCACTCCCGCGCCGACCGTGACGATCACCACCGCAGCCGCGGCCGGAACCGCCCCCACGACGTCGTACACGACGAAGGCGGCGTACGTCGTGAGGTACAACACCGCGACGCCGCCGCCCTGGAGGCTGACACCGTAGATGGGGCGTCTCCGCCGGTGGCGCCAACCGACGGCCAGCAGCACCAGGCCGAAGAGGGCCGCAGCCGCCAGGCGCACCTCGATCGTCAGCTCGATGATGCCCCGCCGGTGGGCCTCCCGCAGCAGCAGTCCCACCCCGACGAGCGAGACGAGCACGCCGACCTTCACGGGAGCGTTGCCGGTCGTCACCCACTGCTTGATCCAGTTGACGACCCACGAGACGGGATCGGAGGGCCGCTCCCGAGCGTGGCTGGGCGCGTCGGCCGCCGCTGGGGCGTCGGCGGCTGCAGGCTCGCGGGGCTGGGGCGCCCGGGTCGAGGCATCTGGGGGTGCGGGCGTCGCCGGCCTGAGGACGGGCGACTGAACTTCGGTGCTCGGTTCGGAGGCGACCGGCCTGACAACCGGAGCGGCTCCGGCTGCAGGCTCGGGCCGTGCCGCAGCTGTGGGCTCCGCTTCGGGCTCGGGCTCCGTGCCGGGCTCGGGCGCCGCACCCGGTTGGGCGGCTGCGTCGGGCTGCGCCTCAGCCGGTTGGGCGGAGGGCCCGAGTCTCGTGAGCCAGGCGTGGGTCTGCTGGGCCCAGGCCTTCATCTCAGTGGCCCAGGACTGGATCTCGTCGACCCGGGACTGGGCGTCCTCAACCTTCTTGAGTCGCTTGCGCAGATCCAGTTGCTGGCCCAGCAGAAGGCCAAAGGCCCCGCCCGCCAGCCCGCCGGCCAACCCGCCGGCCAACCCGCCCAGCAGCAAGCCGACCAGCGCGAGCAGGACAGTCATTGCCCTGGTCATGGTGCCGGTTCGGCCAGGGTCTTGATCTCGAGAAACTCCTCGAACCCGGCCACTCCCATCTCCCGGCCGATGCCCGACTGCTTGTAGCCGCCGAAGGGGGCGTCGGGTCCGTAGTACACGCCGCCGTTCACGCTCACCGTCCCGGTCCGGATGCGCCTAGCCACCGCCCGGGCCCGCTCGGAGTCCGCACTGGCCACCGCACCCGACAGGCCGAACTCCGAGTTGTTGGCGATGCGCACCGCCTCGTCGTCGCCCCCGTCGTAGGCGATCGCCGACAGCACCGGGCCGAACACCTCCTGCTGGGCGATGGTGTCGTCCTCGCCCACGCCGACCAGCACCGTCGGCTCGTAGTAGTAGCCCCGCGGCAGGTGCTCGGGCCGGCGCCCGCCCCGCACCACCGTCGCCCCCTCGGAACGGGCCGCGTCCACCAGGCCCTCCACCTTCGCCCGCTGCGGCCTGCTGATCAGCGGCCCCATCAGGTGCGACTCGTCGTTCGGGTCGCCGTAGGGCAAGCCGTCGAGCGTGGCGCCCACCGCGTCCACCACCGTGTCGTGCATCGTGGCCGGCACCACCAGCCGGGTGGTGATGGCGCAGCCCTGCCCGGCGTGGGTGCACACCATCGCCGCGGCCATCAGCCCCACCGTGCCGATATCGGCGTCGTCGAGAACCACGTAGGCGCTCTTGCCGCCCAGTTCCAGGAACACCTTCTTGACGGTGGCCGACGCCGCGGCCATCACCCGCCGCCCTACGGCGGTGGACCCGGTGAAGCTCACCATGTCCACTCCCGGATGGGTGGTCAGCGCCTCGCCTACCCCAGCCCCCGACGACGACAGGACGTTCACCACCCCCGCCGGGATGTCTGTGCGCTCAGCGATCAGCCGGCCCAGTGCCAGCGCCGACCAGGGCGTGTCGGGCGCCCCCTTGAGCACCACCGTGCAGCCCGCGGCCAGCGCCGGGGCCAGCTTGGCCAGGTTGATCTGGGTAGGGAAGTTGTAGGGGGTGATGGCCCCCACCACCCCGGCCGCCTCCCGCTCGATCCAGCGCCGGTGCGAGCCGTACACCGATACGGCCACGCCCAGGTCCTTGGTCCACTCATAAGAGTCGAGCAGGTCGGCGTGCCAACGCAGCATCTCCACCGGGGCCTCCAGCTGCGGACCGCCGCGGGTGAGCATGATCGGCGCACCCGCCTCGGCCACGGTGATAGCCCGCATCTCCTCGATATGGGCGATGAGCGCCCCATGCAACTGCCGCAGGCAGTGCGCCCGGAAGGCGTGGTCCCGCGACCAGTCCGTCGAGTCGAAGGCCCGCCGGGCTGCGGCCACGGCGGCCTCGGCGTCGTCCACACCGGCGTCGGCGGCCACCCCCAGTACCTCCTCAGTAGCCGGGTTTACTGTCGAGAACACCGCCCCGCCGGCTGCGTCCACCAACTCGCCGCCGATGAGCAACCGCTCCTCATGCCACATAGACGCCACCCTAGAGGCCGATCGGGCGGCGGATCGGCGGCTAGTCGCGGGCGGGCGCCTCCACCGGGCCCAGATCGAGTGGCGCGGGCAGCGAGTCGGAGTCGACGAAGAGGCCCGATGCCGGGCTGTCGCCGGACAGGGCGTCGGCGGCCAGCAGCACCGCGGCGGCCGAGTAGGTGGAGCACTCCTGGTCGGGATAGCTCACATTGGCAGGAAAGGCCCGGCCGGTCAGGTAGTTGCCGTCGGGTTCGCGCCGGCGCTGCGCCCACTCAAACAGCCTCAGGGCCGCAGCCCGGTCACCGGCAGCCAGATAGGCCATGGCACACTCGCAGGTCTCGGCTGTGGTCACCCAGTCCTGGTTGCTCACGCAGCGCACACCCTCGCCTTCATGCACGAAGACAGTGCGCCTCGCTGCCAGCCGGGCCCGGGCCTCCGACCCGGTCAGGACCCCCGCCAGGGCCGGGTAGTACCAGTCCATAGCCCAGCGATCCTTCGGAGCGAACGCCTCGGAGCCACAGTGGCGGATGGTGTGGATCAGCCGGGCCAGGGCCAGTTCCCAACTCGGACGCTCCTGGCCCACCGCGTGGGCGATGGCCAGACCGCAACGCAGGCTGTGGCTGATCGAGGAAGAACCGGTGAGCAGAGCGAAGGGCCACGGCGTGCCGTCGGCATGGCGGGCCCACAGGATCTCGCCCCGGGGCGTCTGCAGCCCTAGAACGAAGTCGAGGGCCCGCTGGACCACCGGCCACATCTCGGCCAGGAACCCGGCGTCGCCGAAGCACAGCCAGTGATGCCACACGCCGGTGGCGACGTACGCGATCGTGTTGGCGTCGAGCTTGTCCTGGTCCACGCCGTCGGCGGTGTAGTACTGGTGCCAGGATCCGTCGGGCCGCTGAATGCGGGCCAGCCACTGGTAGGCGGCCTCGGCCTCGTGCCGGCGTCCGGTCACCGCCAGAGCCATGGCCGCCTCGACATGGTTCCAGGGATCGGCGACGCCGCCGTCGAAACGCGGGATCATGCCGCTGGGGAGCTGGAGGTCGGCGATGGTCACCGCCGTGCGGTCCGCGTCCGTCCGGGACATCAGTCCGGCCACCATTGGCGCCCTGTGCGGCCGACGGTTCGGATCAGGCGGCACGGGTCGACTCCATGGATGCGCTCACCCGTGCCGGAGCCTGCACCGTCGGTGGCTTGTCGGCGTACACGACGAGGCTCTTTCCCAGAAGTGGATTCAGCAGTCGCTCCGCGGCCGCGGTGATGAACGGCTGACTGGTGATGTCCCATTCGAGTAAGCGGTGGTAGGTGCCGACCAGCCGGTTCTCGGTGACCTCACGGTTGGGTCCTACCGCGCATCGCAGCCACCAGTAAGGCGTGTGGAGGGCGTGGGCCCGATGCCAGCGTCCGGGCTGAAGGCCCGCGCCAGCCAGCTTGCGTTGCACGTCGCGCAACCGGTAGATGCGAACATGACCGCCCGGCACCGCCGGCGCGTGGTAGTCGCTCGACAGCCTCCAGCACACGGTCTCCGACAGCCACGCCGGGATGGTCACGGCCAGCCGACCTCCCGGGCGCAGCACCCGGGCCAGCTCAGCGAAGGCCGACTCGTCGTCGTCTACATGCTCGAGCACCTCCGACGCGATGACCCTGTCGAACGAGTCGTCGTCGAACGGCAGTCCCACCGCGTCGCCCTGCACCGGCGCGGCCATCACCGACTCGTCGACCTCGCCTTCGACTGCCAGCAGCCGGGCCAGGTCGCGGACCTGCTCCACCTCGGGGCGGGCCAGATCACAGGCCACCACCTCCGCGCCGCGCTTGAGAGCCTCGTAGGAGTGGCGGCCGAAGCCGCAGCCCAAGTCCAGCAGGCGCTCACCGGGTCGCAGGTCGAGACGGCCGTAGTCGACGGTAAGCATCAGCGGGCCGACTCTTCCAGCACTGCCCGGTACTGCTCCACGGTCCGCTCCGCGGTGTGGCGCCAGGACCACTGGTTGACGACGCGCTGCCGGCCGGCCCGCCCGACCCGGGCCCGTGCGGTGGGATCGTCGAGCGCGTCCTGCAGCACGGCGGCCAGCGCCTGGGCGTCGCCGGGCTCGGTCAGGAAGCAGGTCTCGCCGTGCGTGCCGGCCACCTCGGGCAACGCGCCACCGGTGGTGGCCACCAGCGGCACTCCGCACGACATGGCTTCGATGGCCGGCAGCGAGAAACCCTCGTACAGGGAGGGCACCACGGCCACCT
Source organism: Acidimicrobiaceae bacterium (assembly GCA_009840695.1). The sequence continues at coordinate 219 of VXNG01000281.1, read as the reverse complement.
CGGCTTCGGCGTACAGCTCCACGATGCGGCGGTCCGACACCCCCGACACGAAGGTGACCGCGTCGGCCAGCCCCAACTCCGAGATAGCCCGGCTGGCCGCGGAGTCGCTCTTGGCCTTGCCGATGATGGTCAGCTCAACGTGGCGCTCGGTGCGCAGCTTGGCTACCGCCTCCAGCAGGAAGCTGAGTCCCTTCATGGTGACGTCGGCGCTGGCGGTGG
>VXNG01000194.1 GCA_009840695.1 Acidimicrobiaceae bacterium | reverse complement strand
TGGCCACGATGCAGCGGATGACCGCCGATAACGGCCGGCCCATGCCGACGGTCGCCGTGATCCCGCCCACGTCGATCGCGGCCACCCATGACCTAGCGGTGTCCGGCGTGAATCTGGAGGGCCTGCTGGCCTGGGCCAACAAGCGGGGAAAGTGGTGGGCCAAGCCCCCGTCGGGTCAGTTCGCCACCGCCGAGGACATCGAGGGCTCGCTCATCGCCGGCACCCCCGCCGAGGTGGTCGAGCAGGTGGGCCGCTTCGCCGAGGTGGGGGTGGAGCACTTGGTGTTCGACCTGCGCATGAACTTCGACCGCTGGTTCGCCTCGGTCGAGCTCCTAGGCCGCGAAGTCCTCCCCGCCCTACGATCTTGACAAGAATTGCACAACAACATATTTGAAGCTATTCTGATCCTCTAGCTTCGCCACCGGGCCAAGTAGCGGTGCGCCAGTATTCTTCGTTTGAGTACGACATGCACCTACATGCATGCTGCTGGGCCTAAGGAGAAGCCCCATGACATCAGTCGCCCCCGCCCACCGGGTAGAATCGCCGATGACTCACACCCCCGATCCGGCCCCAACATCGCAAGCTCCGACCGTCGACGGCGCGGTTGCAGAGCGGCCGGCAAGGCCCAGGCTGCGAGACCAGATCGCCGAGAACCCGTTAGCGAGCCTCGCCGTCGGACTCGTGCTGGGCCTGTTCACGCTTCTCGGCACTGTGGTGGTGTCGCTGCTCGTATTCGCCCTCAACGGCTTCAACGACCGCTTCGACCGCCTAGAGGCCAGGATGGACCGCCTGGAAGCAAAGGTGGACGCCGGTTTCGCCGAGCAGGGCGCGCAGATCGCCGAGCTCGACGCGAGGCTGACCGGCCAGATCGCCGAGCTCGACGCGAGGCTGACCGGCCAGATCGCCGAGCTCGACCGCAAGCTGACCGCCTTGATTGCTCACCTGAACGCCACGGCGGCGGTCGACGCTGCGCTCGAACACAGATTGCTGGTCCCGGGCGTGGGCACCCTTGAGCCCGAAGGCGAGCCGCCCGGCTGAAAACCCCTTCCCCTAGGCTCCGGCTGGCGGGGGGCTTGATGTGAGGGAAGCAGTTGACCGGGAGTTCATGGTGGATGCGGCCCGCGGCGACGTTTGGCCCCGGCTGCTGGACGTTCACGCGGTGGCGTCGTGGCTGCCGATCATGCACTCGGTGACCGAGGTGTCGCCGGGCGCCGACAGCATCGACGGCTCGAGTTTCCAGGCTGCCTTTGAGGACAAGGTGGGCCCGTTCTCGCTGCGGGCCGACCTGCACATCGAGGTCGCTGGCGTGTGTGACTCGGAGGAGGTGTCGATCCGGGCCCGCGGCGAGGACCGTCAGATCCGCTCCCGCATCATGATCGACGCCGCGGCCCGCCTGTCCGATGCCGGTCCCGGCCAGACCCGGGTCCAACTGGTCGGCTCCTACGAGATCACCGGCCGGGTGGCCACCCTCGGCGCCGGGATCATCCGCTCCAAGGCCGCCAAGCTCATAGATACCTTCTGCACCAACGCCGCCGCCGGCCTCTCAGGCGCCTGACGGGAGTCATTCCCGTAGAAGTAGGCCACGCAGCCTGCTCTCCACAAGGATTGGGCTGATGGCTGTACTGCCTGAGCTTGGGCTGGTTCGCTCCGATGACCTCGACGAGGTGCTGGCTGCGGTCGACTATGACCATGCGCCCTACGCCGGAGGGACCGAGCTGGTGCCGGCCATGGGTATGGGCCTGCGCCGCCCGGCCGCCATCGTGGACCTCAAGCGGGTCGAGGTGCTGAAAGGGATCGCGGTCGACCGCGAGGCCGGCGTCGTGACCATCGGTGCGGCCGTCACCCACCGACGGCTCTTCGACCATCCAGGGGTTCGGGAGCACCTTCCCACCCTGGCCGCGGCCGCTTCCCGCGTGGGCAACGCCCGGGTGCGCTCCACCGGCACTGTCGGCGGCAACCTGTGCTTCGCCGAGCCCCGCTCCGACCTGGGGTGCGTGCTGGTGGCCCTCGGTGCCACGGCTGAGGCCCGCTCGTCCCGGGGCGCCCGCACCCTGTTGATCGACGAGCTGATCGTTGGCGCGTTCGAGACCTCGCTGGCCGAAGGCGAGATCCTCGTCAGCGTGACCGTGCCCTTCGAGCCGGCGGGCATGTCGTACTGGAAGCTCCAGAGCTACGAGCGGCCGACCCTGGGTGTGGCCTTAGTTGCTTCCGACGCGCAGTGGGAGGTCACTGTGGGCGCGGCTACCGAGCGACCCACCCGCGTCGTGCTCGCTGCGGGCGACACGGCCGGTCTGGTCGCCTTCGTGGACGGGCTGGAGCTCAGCGACGACATGACCGGCCCTCCCGCCTACAAGCGTTCGGTGCTGCGGACCTACTTGCAGCGCACCCTGGCAGCGACGACATGACCGGCCCGCCGGCTTACAAGCGCTCGGTGCTGCGGGCCTACCTACAGCGGTCGCTGGGGGTGGAGTCGTGACCGTGCAGGCTGCGACTTCGACGGTGATCCGGTGCCGGGTCAACAGTCGGGACGTTGAGATGCTGGTGCCGGTGCGGCTCACCGTGGCCGAGTTGCTGCGGGACCGGCTTGGGCTCACCGGCACCAAGGTCAGCTGCGAGATGCAGGTGTGCGGGGTGTGCACCGTGCTGGTGGACGGCAACCCGGTCAGCTCCTGCGCCACGTTGGCCTGCGATCTCGACGGCACCGAGGTGCTCACCGTCGAGGGCTTGGCCCGGGGCCGGGATCTGCACCCTGTGCAGGAGGCCTTCATGGCGGCCAACGCCCTGCAGTGCGGCTATTGCACGCCCGGGTTCATCATGATGGCCGTTGGCCTGCTGGACGCTTATCCCGACGCCGACCAGGCCGAAGTGAGGGAGTGGATGGACGGCAACCTGTGCCGCTGCACCGGCTACGCACCCATCGAGACCGCGGTCACCGTCGCCGCCTCGCGGATGGACGCCCAGTGACCGAGCCCCGGAGCGACGCCTGGGAGAAGGTCACCGGCCGGGCCCGCTATGCCGTCGACGCGGCCATGCCGAACATGGCCCACGCCGCAGTGGTTCGCTCCGAACGAGCCCATGCGTACCTCACGGGCATCGACCGGGCCGAGGCCGAGGCGGCTCCGGGCGTGATTGCGGTTGTGACCGCCGGCGACCTCGGCCATCTCGGCCTCCGCTTCGGCCACATCGTGCCCGATCACTGCATCCTGGCCGTCGACAAGGTCCGCTACTACGGCGAGCCGGTGGCGGTGGTGGTGGCCGAGACCCCTCATCAAGCCGCCGACGCGGCCGAGCTGGTGTGGGTCGACTACGAGGATCTGCCCGCGCTCACCGACGCGGCGGCCGCCCTCGCCTCCGATGTGCTCATCCACGAGCAGTCCTACGCCTCCGACGGCGAGAGGTTCCTGGATGTCGCCCCGGCCGCCTCTGTCGACAATGCCGCCCACCGCGGCCAACTGGCCTGGGGCGACGCCGAAGCCGCGCTGGCCGGCGCCGACACCGTGGTGGAAACGACGACGACCTTCCCCCTCGTCTACGGCTATGCCATGGAGACCTACAACGCTCTGGCCGACTGGCAGCCCGGCTCCCTGCACGTGGTGTCCACCGCCCAGCACCCGCTGATGGTCCGCAGGGAGCTGGCCCGGATGTTCTCGCTGCCGCTGTCCGCCGTGCGGGTGGAGGTTCCCTACATCGGGGGCGGCTACGGCTCGAAGTCCTACACGAAGTTGGAGCCGCTGGCCGCGGCTGCGTCGTGGGCCGCCGGCCGGCCGGTCAAGGTCACCACCGATGTCGAGGGGGCCATGTACACCACCCGGGTCGACGGCGCGCTGGTGACCGTGCGCACCGGCTTCGACTCCGGCGGCCGGATCGTGGCCCGCGACATCGACATCCGTTTCGACACCGGCGCCTACGCCGACAACAGTCCGCTGGTGCTGACCAAGAGCATCAACCGCAGCTTCGGTCCCTACCGGATGCCGAACCTGCGGGTGCGGGGCGTCGCTGCCTACACCAACACGTCCCCGGCGTCGTCGTACCGGGGCTTCGGCGCCCCCCAGGCCGCGCTGGCGGGGGAGTTGAACATGGACATGGCCGCCGACCGGTTGGGGATCGACCCGGTTGAGCTGCGCCGCCGCAACCTGCTGGCTCCCGGCGACACCATCATCGACGGCAAGCGCCCCCTCGACGCCGACCTGGTCGCCGACCTCGATGCCGTGGCCGCCGCCTTGGAGCAGCACGCCGGCGAGCCAGCTCCCGGCATCCTGCGGGGCCGGGCCGTGGCCGTCACCGCCAGCGACGCCGGCGCCTCGCCCAACTCCACCACCCAGGTGCGCATGCACGCCGACGGGTCGGTCACCCTGCTGGTGAGCAGCACCGAGATGGGTCAGGGCAGCCGCACCGCCCTGGCCCAGATCGCGGCCCGGGAGTTGGGCGTCGACCTCGAAGCGGTGGCCGTCGGCCAGAGCGACACCCGGTTCACCCCGTTCGAGTGGACCACCGGCGCCAGCCGCACCACCACCATCGTGGGCCTGGCCGTCCAGGCTGCCTGCGACGACCTGTGGGACAATTTGAGGGACCGGGCCGCCGAGTCTGCCGGAGTGCCGGTCGACGCGGTGACGGCGAGCGACGGTCTGATCCATGTGCCGCTCGCCGCCAGGGGCGAGAGCGGCTCCGGCGCCGGGCCCGCCACCGTTCCGGGCCTGACACCGTCCGAGGTCATCCGGCAGTGGTTCGGCGCCGACGCCGGCGAGGTGGTGGGCGTGGGCGTGGTCCGCCGGGCCGGCGCCACCGAGGTGCTGCCCCCGTTCTGGGAGATAGGCGCGATCGGCGTGGAGGTGTCCGTGGACGAGGCCACCGGCGAGGTCACCGTCGAGCACCTGGTCACCGTGGGCGACGTGGGCCACGCTGTGAACCCGGACTTGGTTAAGGGCCAGGACCTTGGCGCGGCCACCCAGGGGCTGGGCATCGCCCTGTGGGAGGAGATGGTCTACGACGGCGAGCAGCTCACCAACCCCAACCTGATCGAGTACCGGGTGCCCCGCCTGCGCGACACCCCCCGCCGGGTCACGTCCGTGCTGGCCGAGCGGGGCGACGGGGCCGGCCCCTACGGCGCCAAGGGCGCCGGCGAGGGCGCCCTCAACCCGGTCCCGGCCGCGGTGGCTGCCGCGGTGGGCCGGGCCGTAGGCGTCTGGCCGACGGAGCTGCCCCTGACCCCGCCCAGGGTCTGGTCCCTACTCCAGCAGGCCCAGCAGTAGCCGTACCCCGCCCCCTAAAATCTCGGGTTGGAAATGTGGACTATGCCCACAGAATCGACCCGAGACTTCTGAGGCGGCGGCTAAGGGGCGCCCTCGTCTAGCAGGGCTAGGGCGGCGTCGAGGTACTGGTCGGCGGCCTGGGTCATGCGGATCAGCCCGTAGGCGTCGAGCACGGCCCGCTTGACCCGGTCGGGGCTGGCCCGGCGCATCGCCGCCTGCCTGATCACGTCGGCCACCGCGTGGGCCGGCAGGTCATCGCTCCCGGAGCGGCCCAGCAGCTCTCGCCGCTTGTGCCCCATCAGCTCGGCAACCTCGTTGAGCGGCACCTCATACAGCGACCGCTCACCCAGCTCCCGCACCACCACCGACGGCGTTCCAGCCAGCCGCAGCACCTGCTGGGGCTCGCCGCCGCCGTCGAGTTCGTCGACCTCCACCTGGCCCCGCAGCGTCAGCCGTCCCAGCGCCTGCTCCATCGGGGCCCGCGCCCGCTGGGTGACCTTCGATGATCCCGCCCCACGGATGTAGAGCCGGTAGGCCCGGTCGGCGGTCACCGGCCCCTCCGCGGTCACGATCTCCAGCAGGTAGGTGGCGACCTGCGACACCGGGGCGGTGCGAGGGTCGGGCAGTCCAACGCCCTGCCAGGCCGCATAGGACTGCGGGCCGGCCGCAGGGTCGTAGGTGAGGGCTGGCGGTCCGTCCCCGCCGTCATCCCGACCGGCGGCCGCGTCAGCCGCTTCGGTCCCGCCCGGAACGGGCCGCAGCTCCATCCAACCTTCCGGCGCGGGCGGCTCGGTGAACCCGAACGACCGGTACAGCTCGTGCGCATCGCCGGTCTTCAGCAGCAACCGCTTGATCCCGGCCACCGCCGGGTGCTCACAGGCCGCGGCCACCACCGCCCGGCCCAGCCCCCGACCCCGGTGCTCGGCCAGCACGTACACGTCGGTCAGCCAGCCGAAGCTGGCCCGGTCGGTCACGATCCGGGCCCCGCCCACCATCGACCCGTCCGGGGCGTACACCCCCAGTACCACGCTGTTGGCCGCGCCCTCCGCGGTCTGCTCCCGGCTGCGCCCCGCTGCCCAGTACCCCTCGACCTCCAGGAAGTCGTGCAGAGCGTCGGCGTCGAACCGCGCCGGATCGTCGGAGATCACATACTCCCCGCACCGCCGCTCGAGCCGGACACCCTCGCTCACGCCGGCGACGCTATCCCTTGGGCTGTCCACACCCGCCGGAGGCCGGCCACTGGCAGCGCCCGACTGAGTACCCCAGCAGTCCACGGCTAGCATCGTCACAACCGATGGCGTGTCGCCGGGAGCGGGTTGACGGCGCGCCCGGCTGCCGGGGGAGGTGCCGATGCTCGTCAGTGAGATTCCTGCTCTTAGGGAGTTCTGGTACCCCGTCGTCTACTCCGCCGAGTTGACCGACAAGCCCCATCAGGCCGTGCTCTTCGGCGAGGAGTACGTGGTATGGCGCACCGCCGACGGCACGGTCCACGCCGCCTTCGACCTGTGCCCCCACCGGGGCGCCCGGCTGTCGCAAGGCTGGCTGACCGGGGACCGTCTGGTGTGCGGCTACCACGGCTGGCAGTACGACGCCTCGGGCCGCTGCGTGTGCATCCCGCAGAACGACCCGTCCACTCCTATCCCCCGCCGGGCCCGCCTGCAGCCCGTCCATGCCGAAGAGCGTTACGAGATGGTGTGGATCTGCATCGCGGAGGAGCCCCGGGCCCCGATCCCCGACCTGCCCGAGTTGAACGACCCCGACTACGTGCTGATCCACGAGATGATGGAGGTCTGGGACGCGGC
>VXNG01000025.1 GCA_009840695.1 Acidimicrobiaceae bacterium | reverse complement strand
CGAAGGGCCGGTCGAGGTTGTAGTAGGGGTGGTCCTGGTGCCAGGGGCTGCGCGAAATGGCTCCGGGCTCAGAGCAGAACCACTGGTCCTCGATCAGCACCGCGGCCTCGGCCCCGCACAGCTCCGCGCCCAGCACAGGCAGGTTCGACGAGTGGGTCGCCTCTGCGATGTCGGGGTCGTCGAACCAGCGGAACAGGTCGCTGTCCACTTTGAGCTCGCCCGGCGGTGACAGCACCCCGTAGAACTGGCTGGGGCTGGCCTGGCAGCGCTCGATGGCGGCCTGGAGGCGCTCGCACCAGTCGCGATCTAGCAGCCCCGGGATCACAACCGCGCCCCGCTCGGTGAAGGCCGCCTGGCGCTCCGAGCCCGAGGCGAGGGCCGCCTCAGCGTGCACGGGTAGCGGCCGGCGTGATCATCAGTTTGGCGTAGTGAGCGAGGTAGCGCCGCTGGGGCGCTTCGGATGTGATGGGGCCGTAGATCGTGGCGTCGCCGTCGGCGGCGTCGCTGTCAGGCAGGCCGCGACTCATGTCGATCCACTCCATCTCCGGGATAGACAGGCCCCGCTGGACCCGCTCGAACATGTCCAAGTCATCGGGAGTGCCGAAGTTCACGAAGTCCTCGTCCACCCGCAGGCGCAGCAGGTCGATCTCGCTGGGAGCGCTCGGCGCCGACGTGAGCCACAGCTGGAGCCTGGTCCGGTCCACGGCGACCGGCTCGATGACCAGCAGTTGGTTGCCGACGAAGAGCAGGTTGGGGAACAGCGACAGGTTGATCATGCTTCCGGTGGCCAGGTCGAGAAGGCTCTCTTCACCCGCGTCGACCAGGGCCGTCTCCAGCGGTTCCCGGAACGGGACTCTTCGCATTGTGGCCCACGGCCCCTGGGGAATTCCCGGCCTCTGGTCCACCACCATGTGGCCGTTGCGCAGCGCCTTGGACACCATCGGCGTTGATCCCGGGTCGCGGGCCAGAACCGTCTCGGTGTCCACCATCTCTCCCAGCGTGTTGTACGACTCGTGGGCGAAGGTGGCGTGCAGGCCGTCGGCTGCGTTGTCCCAGGAGAGCTTCCAGTTGCCCAGGAACTCCAGAAGATGCGGGGATCCCATCACCGCGATGTCACCGCCGGGATGGCGGTCGACGATCGTGTCGAAGGCCTCGCGGGCCTCGCCCAGCCAGCAGTCGAGCGGCTCGGGCTCGGCGTTGAGGGTGGCGAACACGAAGCCCCGGTAGCTGGCCGTTGCCAGCCGTCCCAGCGACAGCGTGGAGCTGTCCTCCACGGCGTGGTCGGCCGGGAACGGGATGGCCACCAGCTGCCCGTCCGGGGCGAAGGTCCAGCCGTGGTAGGGGCACACGAAACGCTTGGCGCAGCCGCTGGCCTCGGCAGCCAGCACCGTTCCCCGGTGCGTGCAGCGGTTGAGGAGCACGTTCACGGCGCCGTCGCGGCCCCGGGTCAGGATCACCGGCCGGAGGCCCAGAGTGGTGGTGCGATAGTCGCCCGGCTCGGGGATCTCGCTCTCGTGGCCCACATAGCACCATGACGCCGCGAACACCCGGGTCATCTCCATCTTGAAGATCGCCGGGTCGGTGTAGATGCGACGGTGCACCCTGTGAGGCTGCACCAGCCCCTCAAAGTCTGCGGTCGCGGTATCGGAGTCGGCGGTCACGGCATACCCCCTCTTACAGCAGGAAGCTCGGGTTGCGGACGCCGGTACCCAGTGCGGGCACGACGAGGATCTTGGTGCGGCGGTGAAGGTCGTCGCCGACCAACTCGTGGATCTGGTAGCCGGCGAGTGCCTGGTGGCGGCCGTGGCGGTGTTCGTCGATGAGCAGGGTAGATCGGGCTACAAGGCCGTTGGCCGCGGGCCAGGCCTCGATGCTCCCAACTACTCGGGTGGTGCGGGACGGCGGGTGCTGGCCCCAGGCTGACGGCTCGCGGCGCCAGTCGACGCGCTCGGCCAATCGGCGGCGGTCGTCCAGGAGCAGGGACTGGTCGGTGCCCGGATGGGCCCGCGCCGAGAGCGGGAGCCACAGCACGGCGTCGCTGGTCCAGCCCTCCAGCCAGTCCTCGAAACGGCCGGCGTCCAGCAGCCGGGCCTCGTGCAACAGCGCCGGGCCGGCTTCGGCGGTGAGCCCGGGATCGGCCCCCGGCCGGTCGTCAATCCCGGCGAGTAGAGCGGCCAGCTCGTCGTAGCGGGCCAGCACCGCGGCCTGAGCGGCCGACATCTCGGCGCTCGGGCCGTCGGGCGGCCGGGCGGCTGCCACCGTCATCGCGACGTCCCCGGCGCCATGCGCTCGAGGGTGCGCAACTCGAGCGCGGCCACTAGCCAGTAGCCGATCACCGCCACCAGCGTCAGCACTGCCACCGACACCCACAGCACGTTGTAGTCGTTGCGGGTGAAGGCGATGACCATGACGGCGCCGATCCCGTCGCCGGTGGCCAGCCACTCGGCCACGGTGGCCCCCAACAGCGACGTCGGCACCGCGATCCGGGCCGATGCCATCAGGGCCGGCACGGCGGTCGGTAGGTAAGCGTTACGTACGTTGGCCGTGGATCCGGCGTCGTAGGACTTGAGCACGTCGAGCACTCCCCCGGGTGTCCTAGTCATGGCCGCGTAGCAGTTGACCAGCGTCGGGAAGAACGACATGACGGCCACGATCGCGGTGGTGGTCAACAGGCCCCGCCCGACGAAGAGAATGATCACCGGGGTGGTGATGATGATGGGGATCGACCGCAGGGCAACCGCGATGGGCATCAGGGCGCGCTCCAGCCAGGGGACCACTATGAACACCACAGCCGTCGCCAGCGCGCTCACCAAACCCGCGACATATCCCAGAGACGTGGTCCAGAGCGTCGTCCCCAGAGCGCCGAAGATGGAGGAGCGGGTCTCGGGCGCGTCGGCATTGGTGAACAGCTCAGCCCACACGTCAAAGGGCGTCTTGGCGAAGAACGGCTTGATCTGGAAGACCCACAGGAACGCGTACCAGAAGACGAGTACCACCAGGATCGGGGCCAACAGAGAGACCAGCCGGTTGAGCAGGCCCGGCTCCTGGCGGGGAGTCGGAACCGCGCCGAGGTCCAGCGCGGGCGACCACGGGCAAAGCAGCCGGCCCAGCGCGCCGATCGCTATGTAGCCGCCGGTGGCCACGATGGTGGACATCACCGCTATTACCCAGATCCTGTCGGTCTGGAGAGCGCCGAGGGCCCGGACTGTGAGGATGCCCAAACCCCTGTGCGCCCCAGTGAACTCGCCTACGACAGCGCCCAGGAAGGCGGCCGGCGCGGCGATCTGCAGGCCGGCGAACATGGCCGGCACCGACGCCCGGAGCCTGACGTCGCGGAAGGCGACAAGGCGGCCCCGGCCGTAGGAGCGGACCACGTCCAAGGCACTGCCCGGCGCCAGGTCGAAACCGAGCAACGCAGCCACATAGGTGGTGAAGACCACGGCCAGTGCCGACAGCGCGATCGGGGTGCCGTTGCCGGGGCCGGTGATGAGTCGCAGGATCGGGGCCACCGCGATGAACGGCAGGCAGAAGATCGTGAGCGCTATGGCGCCGATGCTGCGGCGCAACACCGGAACCAGCGACGACGCCGCGGCCAGGGCGATGGCGGCCAGGTTCCCCCACAGGAACCCCCATGCCGCGGTCTTGGTCGAGTGCCACAGGTTCCGCAGGTAGAGACCCGGGAACTCGAAGAACTCGGCCACCACCGCGGTGGGTGCCGACAGCCGGTACGACCCCGCGTACACGGTGCGGGCCAGCAGCTCCCATAGCAGGATGAATCCGACCCCCACCAGCATGCTGAGCACCAGCGGCGACACCCGGTCGAGCCTGTTTCCGTCCCCCGAGCGGGCGGGCGCAGTGGCCGCGGCCTGGGCGGTGTCGCTCAACTGGCGTCCGGGTCCAGTTGCACGACCTGTCCCTCCGAGCGGTGGAGGCTGGCCGAGACCGCCTCCACCTCGGCGTGGAATACGTCGGTGAGCAGGAGTCCGCGGGTGCGGGGCCGCTCGAAGTCGATGGTGTGGCTCGCCACGATCCTGCCTGGCCGGGGCGACATGACCAGCACCTCGTCGGCCACATACACCGCCTCGGGGATCGAGTGCGTGACCAGGATGGTGGTGGTGCCCCGGGCCGTCCAGATCCGCTGGAGCTCGTCGTTGAGCTGCTGGCGGGTCAAGGCGTCGAGCGCGCCGAAGGGCTCATCGAGCAGCAGCAGGTCCGGCTGGGTTACCAGCGATCGGGCGATGGCCACCCGCTGGCGCATGCCTCCCGACAGCTGCGAGGGGCGGGCCTTCTCGAATCCCTGCAAGCCGACGAGCTCAACCAGTTCGTCGACTGCCTTGGTGTCGTGGCGGCGGCCGACCAGCTCCAGCGCCAGCCGGATGTTGGTCGAAACCGTCCGCCACGGCAGCAGCGACGGATCCTGGAAGGCCACCCCGATGCGCTGGCCCCGCCTCATGTCGTCGGGGGACGAGCCGTCCATGTCGATGGTCCCCTCGTCGGGCGTGTCCAGACCGGCCACGAGACGCAGCGCGGTGGACTTGCCGCACCCCGACGGCCCGATCAGCGCGGTGAAGCCGCCCGCGGGCACATGCATGTCGAGTCCGCGTAGCGCGGTCACCTCGTCGCCGGCGAGGGCGAAGGTGCGACCGACCCCGACGACGTCTACCGGCGCTCCCCGCCGGGCCATCACTCTCGACGGCTGAGACTGTTATTGCGCTCCGTCATGCCAGGACAGGGCCGTCGGCGTAGATCTCCTCCAGCAGCGACCGGTCCCACAGGTCTGCGGTCACGTCCACGCCGAGCGCGGCCAGGGTGCTGATGTTGTCTTGGATGGACTCGTCAGTGAACCACAGGAAGCCGTGCGCGTCGGTGTCAGCGCTGAACATGATCTTGAGCTGCTCGGAAGCCTGCAGCTTTTGCGCATCCAAGTCGAAGCCGGCGTCCGGGAACCGGTCGACGGTCAGCTGGGCGGCCGCATCGGTGTCGGTCCGGTACTCCTGCCAGCCCAGGATGTCGCCCTTGAGCAGTCCGATCACCTGGTCGCGCCGGTTGGCCAGGGAGTCCTCAGTGCAGATCAGGGTCTGGCTGTGCACCGCGTAGCCGAAATCGGCGAAGAGCATGGTGGTGTTGTCGATTCCCTGGACCGTCATGGCCACCGGCAGGTCGGTGAGCCAGCACAGCAGCGAGTCGACCTCGCCGTTGACCAGCGGCGCCGGGTCGTAGTCGCTGGTGATCACTTCGATCCTGCTGATGTCGACGTCGTTGAGCTCCGACAGCAACTCCAGGTCGAGCTGGTTGTTGAAGGCCATGCCGAGCCTCGTGCCCTCCAGATCCTTGGGCTCGTTGATCGGGTTGTCCGACAGCGAGGCGATCACGAACGGGTTCTTCTGCATGGCCACACCCACGATCTTGAACGGTGCGCCGTCGGCTACGGACTGGCCCGTAAAGTTCGCGGCCGAGATGCCCACCAGGGCCTGGTCTGCGGCCACCGCGGCGTCCGGGGACACGCCAGGCCCGCCAGGAACCAGAGACACATCGAGGCCGAAGCGCTCGTAGTAGCCCCTTTGGTGGGCGATGTAGGAGCCGCCGAACTGGACGGAGTCGAACCAACTCAGCTGGAAGTTCACTGCCGTTGGGCCGGCGGGCTCGCTCGTGCCCGAGCACGCCGTGAGCAGGCTGCTGCCGCCCAGCAGCAGGCCCGCACCGGCGGCGGTGCCTCCCAGGAATGTGCGTCTGGAGAATTGGTTGGCGGTCATTGGTCCCCCTGTTCAGACAGCCCTCGACGGCGCGCCGGCGACGGCTTAGCTACTTTGATCACATCAAAGTAGCACGGGCCCGATACACGCTCAAGCGAGGCGCGGCGATCGCCGCGGCGTAGGTGCCAGGGGGAGGCCGCGGCTATTCGGTCGCGGTGACGAGGATGCGCGAGGTGGCGTAGTCGCTTAGGCCGACGGGGCCGCCCTCGACGTTGAGCGTGAACGTACCGTCGGGGGAGCGGGCCGTGACTTTGCCCGTCGATCCCGGCGTCACCTTGGCCCTCTCGAGGAATTCGAGCATCCCGGGCTGGAACTCCAACTCCTCGGGAATGCGCTGCACCGTGAAGGACCGTCCCACGTCCAGGGTGTCTAGGGTCACCATGTCGGGTGCCTCGTAGCCGGAGCCGGGGATCGGGTTGCCGTGGGGGCAGGTGGTGGGCTGCTCGAGCACCCGGGTCATGGCCTTCTCAACCGACGGGGAGATGATGTGCTCCCACTTGCCCGCCTCCTGGTGGGCCTCGGCCCAGGAGAGCCCCAGGATGTCGGTGAGGAAGCACTCGGCCAGCCGGTGGCGGCGCACCACCGTTTCGGCCAGGGAGTGGCCCCGCGCGGTGAGCTTGATGGTGCCCCTGCCCTCCTCGACGAGGCCCTCGGCCTGCATACGCCGGATCATCTCCGATACCGCGGGGCGGGAGATCTCCAGGCGGTCGGCGATGCGGGCCTGGATCACCTCCAGGTCGTCCTCGGCCAACTCGAAGATCGTCTCGCAGTACTCCTCGAAGGCGGGATGCCACTCGGGCGACTCGTACGGCTTCGTATCGGTCGGCATCGAGGTCATGGCACAACCATACGCGGGGAAGCAGCCGCTCGCAGCTACTCGCCGTCGAGCTCCGAGATCACCGGGGCGAAGGCCTCGACGTCGGTGGTATCGGCCCCCAGAATCATGTAGCTGAAGCCCCAACGCTCCCGCCGCCGGCGAAGGGTGTCGGCGATCTCGGCCGGCGAGCCGATGAGCAGTAGCGGGATCTCGGCCACCACCTCGGCTGGCTGCCCGAACATGGCCGCAGTGGCTTCGACGGCCTCGGCAGTGGCCCGGCCGCCCTCGGTGACCTGCCAAGACGCGATGAACACGTTGAGCACGATCTGGTCGAATCGGTCGCCGGCCGCTTCTCGCACCCAGTCGAGCTTGGTGTCGAAGCGGTCGGCGCCGAGCACGTCGTTCATGGCGTCGAGACCTATCTCGCCGGAGCGCAGATTGGCGTTCACGCCCACGATGTCGGCGTGCCGGCCGGCCAGGGTCAGTATCCGGCGCCCGCCCCCGCCTATGGCCACCGGCACCG
>VXNG01000167.1 GCA_009840695.1 Acidimicrobiaceae bacterium | reverse complement strand
CCTGCACCGTCTCGGGGTGCGCATGGCGTCGCTCACCTGGAACCGGCGCACGATGCTGGCCGACGGGATCGCCGAGTCCGGTACCGGCGGCCGCCTCTCCTCGCTCGGGGTCGAGGCAGTGGCCGAGATGGAGCGGCTCGGCATGGTGGTCGACATCAGCCACCTGTCGGCTGCCGGAGTCGACCACATCGCCGAAGTAGCAACAGCTCCCTTCGTGGCCACCCACTCGTCGTGCCGGGCACTCTGCGACCATCCCCGCAACCTCACCGACTCACAGATCGGGCTGGTGGCCGCTTCGGGCGGGTTCGTGGCCGTCAACGCATTCGGCTCCTTCGTGTCGGAGACAGCTCCGACCATCGACGCCTTCATCGACCACCTCGAGCACGCCGCTACCGTTGCCGGGGCTGACCGGATCGCCGTCGGCGCCGACTTCATCGCCGATCTGGTTCGCACCGTCGATCCCATCCTCGGGCGCCAGCTTCTCGTCGATCCGGCCGATCTGTCGTTCATCGAGGACCTGAAGGCGCCGGCCGACCTCGTGAACCTGTCGGAACGGCTCATCGAGCGGTGCGGTCCCGGCCGGGCGGCTCGCTTTGCCAACACCAACATGGTCGACTTCTTCCGCGCCAATCTGTCCTAGAGGCCGTTCCGGCTCGGCAGGGCAGTCTCGGTAGGTTTGGGCCGTGGTCAACGAGCGTCCGGTCACCGTCAAGCAACTGCTGTCGTCGCCCGCGCTCATCGGCGCCGAGCTCGTCGCGGGCGAGGCCGGGCTGGACGTAGCGGTCACCGAGGTCGTGCTTCACGGACGGCTCAGAGCCGACTCACCGTTGAAGCCCGGTGAAGCCGCCGTCCTGGACGCGGCCGACATCGGCGAGCACCTCTACCAGATCGACATGGCCATCCGGATCATCGCCGACGCTCAAGGAGCGACGCTGATCGTCACGAATCCCGGCTTCGAGCTCGGCGTGGGAGTGCGTCGCCTCGCCAACCGGTTCGATGTGCCGCTGGTCGTGGTGAGCGAGGCCGACGCAATGACCCTCACCCACCGGCTCAGAGCCCAGCTGTGGGCGGCCGATGTGGAGCATGCCGCCGCGGTCGACTCGCTGCTGGTGTCCCTCAGCCGGCCCCGCATCGCGAGCGTGGAAGGGGTGCTCGAGGCCATCACCGAACTCAGCGCCTCGAACGTCTGCCTGCTCGGTCAGGATCGCAGCCTGGTGGCCGGAGCGGCCATCGAGATCGATGGTCGCCGGCTGGCGTCAGGCCCGGCGTACCTGGTCGACAACTCGACCGAGGCCGCGCTCCACAGCACCGCCATCGTGCTGACGCCCAGCGAGCCCGACGCCGAGGCCGACTACTGGCTGGTGGCTGAGAGCCGCGGGTCGGACGGCGTCCAGCGCCTGCTGCGGTCCCTGCTGCAGATCGGATCCTGGTACCTGGCGGCCCTGCTGGCCTCAGTGCGGGCCCGAACCGAGAGCGACGCCCGGCGCCGGATCGCCGTGCTCAACGAACTGCTGGCCACCAGCGACCTCCACGAGCGGGACATTCGCAACCAGATGCTGGCGCTGGGATGGAGCGCCGCGGGATGGAACACCGGCCTGCACATCACGCTGCGCGGGGCCGACACCTCGCGCATCATCGACCTGCACGCCGAAGTTCGGGAGCGTCTGCGGGGCGCGGGCGTCGACGGGCCGTTGGTGGAGCGCAACGACGGCTGGAGCGGCTGGGTGACCGATGCGGCCGAGCCCTTAGTGGAGAGCTACTCGGTGATGGTCAGACGGCTGGGGGACGCGCTCGCCGAGTTCGTCGACGCGCACTCGGGGCTCCAGGCCCATGCCGGCATCGGTCGTCCCTACCTGGACCTCAGCGGTCTGCGCAGGTCGCTCACGGAGGCCCACGAGGCCGCGCTGATCGCCAACGCCCGCTTCGGGGGTCGCTCTGGAGCGGCCCACATCGACCAGCTCGGGGTGCAGCGGGTGCTCATGGGCTGGTTCGGTTCAGAGGACTTCGCGCGGTACGCCCGGTTCATCCTTCAGCCGGTGCTCGATGCCGACACCGACCACGAGCTGCTGCGGACCCTCGAGGTCTACCTCGACGCCAGCTGCTCCACCACCGAGGCGGCCCAGGTGTTGGGCCTGCACCGCAACACGGTGGCCAACCGGATGCGCCGCATCTCCGACCTGCTAGGGGTCGAACTCGACGACGCCGAAACCCGTTTGTCGTTGCAGTTGGCCTGCCGGATGCTGCGGATCAACCGTGAACCAGCCCAACTTATGCAGAGCGCACTCGAATAGGCGCTCATCTATGCATATGGCCTAAGTCTCGGTCTCGAGCCTCATCTTATGGTGCGGTCAACTCGGCGTGGGCCGGGTGACGTACCAGGAGGAGGTGACGCCAGATGGCGAGGATTCCGCGCAGACGGCTCACACTTGTATGGCTCGCTCTCGTTGCAGTCTTTGCTCTCGTAGCGGCTTCATGCGGCGACGATGATGGAGCATCCGGGAGCGAAACGACCGCGACCCAGGCACCGGCGGTCACTGACGACGCCGCGCCGGAGCCGGCTGAACCCGAGGAGATGGACGACCCGGAGCCGGCCGAGTCCGAGGAGATGGACGACCCGGAGCCGGCCGAGTCCGAGGAGATGGACGACCCGGAGCCGGCCGAGCCCGAAGAGACAGCCGCGCCGGAGCCGGTTGAGCCGTTCCAGGTCGCCTACCTGTCGGCCAGCTCGGCCAACACATGGCTGCTGTCGTCGCGCCTGGAGATGGAGGCGGTGGCCGCAGCGAGCAACGTCGAGATCACAGAATTCGACGCCCAGTTCGACCCCGGCCTGCAGACGACCCAGTTCCAGGACGTGATCGCCTCGGGCGCCTATGACGGTGTGATCCTGGTGGCGCTCACCGGCATCGCCACGGCCCCCGACATCGCGGCCGCGCTCGATGCCGGCATGGAGGTGGTCATCCTCAACCAGGTCGTGGGTGAGGACTACACCACGTCTGAGCCCCAGGTGCCCGGAGTCAGTGCCAACGTCATGGCCGCGCCGTTCGTGAACGGCAGGCGGCTCGGCGAGCTCACCGTGCTGGCCTGTGCCGACCTGGACCCGTGCGAGGTCGTGTACATCTACGGGATCAAGGGCCTGCCCATCGACGACGCGGCCCGGGCCGGCCTCGACGAGGTCATAGCCGGGCATCCGTCCATCACCATCGTCGCCGAGGGCGAGGGTCAGTACCTCGGCCCCGAGGGCGGGATCAATGCCACTCAGGACATACTCCAGGTCGCTCCCGACTTCGACGTGCTGGTAGGCGCCGACCAGTCGGTGCAGGGAGCGGAGATCGTGCTGGCCGACGAGGGCAAGCTTGATCAGGTCCGTCTCGTCGGCTGGGGCGGCTCGGTGCCGGCCATCGAAGGGATCGCTGCCGGGCGCTGGTTCGGTGGCGTGTTCGGCGCGCCCGGAGACGAGGGGCGCATCGCCATGGAGGCCATGGTCTCGGCCCTCACCGGCGGCCCCGACTTCGGAGGGGTGGACCCGCTGGCCGATCTCCCCGACAATGGCTTGGTGACCGCCGACAACGTGCACCTGTTCACACCGCAGTGGGACGGCTGAGCCAGACACCTGAATTTGAGCCCCGCGCCCGCCGGGCGCGGTAGGCCAACGATGAAGTCCGCCGAAGCGCTTCTGGCCGTTCGCAACGTCAGCAAGCGCTTCGGCGCGACTCATGCCCTCAAGGACGTGTCGGTCACGTTCGAGGCCGGCCGGGTGCATGGGCTGGTGGGCGAGAACGGTGCCGGCAAGTCCACCCTGTGCGGGGTCGTGCTCGGGGTACATGCCCCCAACTCCGGCAGCCTCGTGCTCGGCGGCTCGCCCCTGAGGCTCGACAGTCCCGCTCAGGGAGCCGCCCACGGGCTCGTGGGAGTGGCCCAGGAACTGTCGCTGCTGCCCGCCATGGGCGTGGTCGACAACGTCGTTCTCGGTTCGGAGGAGCACTGGGGCCCGTTTGTGAAGCACCGAGCCAACCGGCGCCGGGTTGAGGCCCTGATCGCCGAGCACGGCTTGGAGGTTCCTCTCGATGCGAGGGCCGGGTCGTTGCCCGTGGCCGACCAGCAGAAGGTCGAGATCCTCCGAGCCCTGGGCCGGGAGTCGCGTCTGGTGGTGCTCGACGAGCCCACCGCCCGGCTGGCCAGCCACGAGGCTGCCGATCTTTGCAGCACCGTTCGCGAACTGGCCGAGCAGGGGGTGGCCGTGGTGTACGTGTCCCACTTCCTCAACGAGGTGCTGTCCGTCGCCGACACCGTGACGGTGATGCGCGACGGACGGATAGTGCGGACCGGCCCCGCCGAGGCTGAGACCCACGAGTCGCTCGTCGAGGGCATGACCGGACGCCACATCGGCGAGGTCTTCCCGCCCAAGCCGCCCGTGCCGGCCGGCGACGCCGATGTGGTGTTGCGCGTCAGGGACCTGTGCTCGGCCGGTGGCGAGTTCTCCGACGTCTCGTTCGACATTCGAGCCGGCGAGATCCTGGGCCTGGCCGGGCTGGTCGGAGCGGGCCGCAGCGAGGTGGCTCACGCCATCTACGGGGCCGGCCGGGTCGCCTCCGGTTCGGTCGAGGTCGGCAACCGCCGACTCTCCGGCACCGTGGAGGATGCGCTGGCCAACGGCGTCGGCCTGATACCGGAATCCCGCCGGGATCAGGGTCTGATGGCGAGGCGACCCGTGCGGGACAACACAACGCTGCCCCATCTGCGGCGCTTCGGCGGTTGGCTCGGTATCCGTACCGGCCGGGAGCAGACGGCCGCCGGACAGGCCTGCGACGACGTCGGCGTGCGAGCCGAGAGCATGCTGGCGCCGGTGGAGGCCCTGTCGGGGGGCAACCAGCAGAAGGTGCTGTTCGCTCGAGCCGTATTGGGCGAGCCCCGACTCCTCATCGCCGACGAGCCCACCCGGGGGGTGGATGTGGGCTCCAAGCGGGCCATCTACGAGGCACTCAATCAGATGGCTCGTTCAGGCTGTGCCGTGCTGCTCGTCTCGTCGGAGCTGGAGGAGGTGATCGGTACCTGCCACCGGGCGCTGGTGATGCGCAGCGGCAGGATCGTCGCCGAGTACACGGGCGCCGACATGGTCGATGCGAATCTGCTGGCCGCCGCCTTCGGAGCCGGTGAGAAGACCGAGGCCCGGCCGTGAAGATGGCACAGGTCCTGCCGGCGACCCGCCGCTACGGCATCGCGGTCGTCACTGTCGCGCTGTTCGTGTTCCTGGCCGCCACCACCGACGGGTTCCTGAGCCAGGCCAACTTCCGCAACATCCTCGACCAGCAGTCTGCGCTGCTGATCGCGGCCTCCTTCGCCACCATCACGATGATCGCGGGCGGCTTCGACATCTCCGCCGCGTCCGTCTATGTGGTGGCGCCGCTGTTCGCCCTCCAGGTCGAGAACAGCACCGGCAATGTGGCTCTGGCCGTCGCGGTGGGTGTGGCCGTCGGACTGGTCGTGGGGGTGGCCAACGGCCTGGTGGTCACCGCCCTCAAGGTGAACTCGTTCATCGCCACGCTGGCCACTTCGTTCATGGTCTTCGGCGCGGGCTTCCTGATCAGTGACCGCAGTGTGCTTCGGGCCTCCACCGACGCCTACCCGGCCATTGCCCGGACCCGCTGGTGGGGGATCACCACCGGAGCCTGGATAGCGGCCGCGGTGGTGGCCGTGGCCTGGGTCCTGTTGAGCCGCAGCCGCTTCGGGCGCCACGTCTACGCCGCCGGCGGCAACGCCGAGGCCGCCCGCCTCGCCGGAGTGCCAGTGGCTCGGGTCAAGACGATCTGTTTCGCCATGTCTGGAGCGGCTGCCGGGTTGGCCGGGGTGGTGTCGTCGTCCCGGTCGCTGTCCGCGCTGCCCTCGGACGACTTCAGCTTCGTTTTCGGCGTGATCGCCGCCGTGGTCGTGGGTGGGACCTCCATCGCCGGCGGCGAGGGAGCGGTGTGGCGCACAATCGCTGGAGCGTTCTTCATCGCTCTGATGATCAACGGCTTCAACCTGCACCAGATCGACCCCATCTGGCAGCGGGTCATCCAGGGCGCGGTCATCCTTGCCGCCGTCTCCATCGATTCCTGGACCCAGCGCCGATCCCGGTAGTCGTTGCAGGCGTGCAGTGCTTCTCTTGCCGTCTGGCGCCGTCGCGGGTCGCGTGACATCCTCAGCTTGATGCGCTTCCTCGATGCGGCCGCGGTTCGGGCGGCCACGCCGTGGCCCGAACTGATCGCCGCCATCGCCGAGGTGCTGGCCGAGGAGGACCTGTCCTCGCCCGACCGCCACGTGCATCCGGTCGGCCTGCCCGACGGCGGCGAGGGCGCGCTGCTGCTTATGCCGGCCTGGATCGACCGCGAGCTGATCGGCGTCAAGACCGTCACCTACTTCCCCTCCAACGCCGGCACCGCCGCGCCCACCGTCAACGCCGCCTACCAGCTCCTCGACGGCCGCACCGGGCAACTGAGCGCAGTGCTCGACGGCGACGAGCTCACCGACCGTCGCACGGCAGCCATCTCGGCGCTGGCCGCCGACGATCTGGCCCGCGCCGACGCCGAGCGCCTGCTCGTGGTGGGAACGGGCCGGCTGTCACCCAACATGGCCCGGGCCCACGCCTCGGTGCGTCCGCTCACCTCCATCGAGATCTGGGGCCGCAGGCCCGAGACCGCCGAGGCCGTGGTCGAGCAGTTGCGGGCCGAGGGCCTCCCCGCCCGGGCCACCACCGACCTCGACGCCGGCGTCCAGGCGGCCGACATCGTCTCGTGTGTGACCGGCGCCACCAGCCCCCTGGTGCGAGGCGACCTCCTCGCCCCCGGTGCCCACCTGGACCTCGTAGGCAGCTTCCAGCCCGACATGCGGGAGTCCGACGACGCGGCGGCAGCCCGAGCCACCATCTTTGTAGACACCGTCGCGGGCGCCTCGTTGTCCGGTGACCTGGCCCAGCCCCTGGCCGACGGCGTGATCTCCGAGGAGTCGATCGTCGCCGACCTGCGAGCCCTCACAACCGGCGACCACCCCGGCCGCACGTCCGCCGAGGAGATCACCCTGTTCAAGTCAGCCGGCTTCGCAGCCGCCGACCTAGCTGCCGCCCGCCTCGCCCTGGGTTGACGCCGTCCCTAGGTCGGGTCGGGATCCTCAGCTTCGCTGGGGCTCGGCCTCGGCCGTGTCGCTCCAGCCGCCTTCGATGCGGCCGCGTCAGGCATGCCGATGCCTAGAAACCCCTCGATGCGTGCCAGCCGCTCCCCGTTGGACGTCACAGCTTCTACGAGTTGCGCGATGGACTGGTTGGTGTCGTCTCGCAGCTTGTCGATGGACTGGCTGGTGCCGTCCCTCAGCTTGTCGATGGACTGGCCGGTGCCGTCCCTCAACTTGTCGATGGTTCGCTGCTG
>VXNG01000075.1 GCA_009840695.1 Acidimicrobiaceae bacterium | reverse complement strand
GATGTTGCCGGTGGCGGCCCGGTGGCAGCCGCCCGACACCGGGCAGTCCACTGCCGCGCCGCCCGCGGCGGCCACCAGCCCGGCCAGGCGGCGCACCTCCGCTTCGTCGGTAGTGCTCATCTCGGCCCAGATCGGGGGCCCGCCGTCGCCGCCGCGGCCCGCCCGGGCAGCCAGGCCGGCCAGGATGCCGTCGTCGTCCTCCATCACCGCCGCACTGGCCGCAGGGCTGGGCAGGCAGGTGATCACCATGTCCGCGTCCTCGGCCATCTCGGCGGGACTGTCGATCCAACCCGCCCCCGCAGCCTCGAGTGCGGCCGCGGCCGATCGGTCCAGATCCCGCACCACCAGATCGAAGCCGTTGCGCAGCAAGCTGCCGGCCAGCTTCGACCCCACGTTGCCCAATCCGATGAATCCGACCCTCACCACAGACCCCCTTCCAATCCGATGAACCCCACTCTCATGAGCGACCCCCTCTGTTGCCGCCGTGACCGCGTCCCCGCCCGCCGCCGCTTGCATTCGACCGGTGGTCCGGCGACGCTAGCGCCGTGACCCGAGCGCCGAAGGGAATCCAGCCGGAGCCGCTCACCGCATGGCTGGAGGCAGAACTTCGGCTCGCGCCGCCCCTCGACTTCGATCCCATCGCGGGAGGAGCCTCCAACCTGACCTTCACGGTGACCGACGCGACCGGCCGCCGGGTGGTTCTGAGACGCCCGCCCACCGGCCATGTGCTGGCCAGCGCCCACGACATGGGCCGCGAGCACCGGGTCATCTCCGCGCTGGCCCCCACCCCGGTCCCGGTCCCGCCTGCGCTGGGCCTGTGCACCGATCCGGACGTCAACGGCGCCGACTTCTACGTCATGGACTTCGTGGACGGCGCGGTGGTGTTCGACCGCGCCGATGCAGAGAAGGTGGCCGAGGCGGTGCGTCCCGTCATGGCCCGCTCGATCGTCGACACCCTGGCCGACCTGCACTCCCTGGACCCCGACGACGTGGGGCTGGGAGACCTAGGCCGGCGGGAGGGCTACTGCGCCCGCCAGCTGCGACGCTGGCAGCGTCAGGTGGACGAGGGCTCCGACCGCGACCTGCGGATGGTACGCGAGCTCCATGACCGGCTGGTGGCGTCGATCCCCGAGCAGCAGGGCACCGGCATCGTGCACGGCGACTACCGGCTCGACAACTGCATCATGGCCGGCGACGGGTCGGTGGCCGCGGTGCTCGACTGGGAGCTCTGCACCCTCGGCGACGTGCTGGTGGACGTGGCCGGGCTGGTGACGTGGTGGGGCGACACGGAGAGCGGCGAGGGCCGGCTGGCCGACATGCCCACCACCGTGGACGGTTTCGGCACGCCCACCGAAGTGCTGGAGCGCTACGGCCGGCGCTCCGATCGGGACCTGTCCTCGCTGGACTGGTACGTGGCACTGCAGTTCTGGAGAGTGGCCTGCATCATCGAGGGGGTGCGGGTGCGCCACACCGCGGGGGCGATGGGCGACAACCAGCACTACGACGACAGCGGTGCCCGGGTGTTCATCGACTATTCGCTGAACCGCTGCGCCGAACTCCTCGCAGCAACCGGCTGAGACCATGCGGGACCCCAAATACGACATCCTCTTCGAGCCGGTGCCCGTCGGCCCGCTGATGGCCAAGAACCGCTTCTTCCAGGTGCCTCACTGCAACGGCATGGGCTACAGGGACCCGAGAGCCTGCGCCGAGATGCGAGCAGTCAAAGCCCAGGGCGGCTGGGCGGTGGTGTGCACCGAGGAGGTCGAGGTCCACTACACATCCGAGGTCACCCCCTACATCGAGGGCCGCCTCTGGGACGACGCCGACATCCCGGCACTGGCCCTGATGGCCGAGCGAGTCCACGACTGCGGCGCCCTGGCCGGCATCGAGCTGGCCTACAACGGCCTCGACGGCTCCAACCTGCACTCGCGGGCCACCCCCCAGGCGCCGTCGGCGCTGCCGGTGATCTCCGGTTCGGCCCATCCGGTCCAGGCCAGGGCCATGACCAAGCGCGACATCGCCAACCTGCGCCGCTGGCATCGCCAGGCCGTGGACCGGTCCCTGCGGGCCGGGTTCGACCTGGTTTACGTCTACTCGGGCCATGCTCTCGGCGCGGCCCACCACTTCCTGTCGCGCCGGTACAACCATCGCAGCGACGAGTACGGGGGCAGCCTCCTCAACCGGATGCGCCTGCTGCGCGAGCTGCTGGAGGACACCGTGGAGGAAGTCGCCGGGCGGGCTGCGGTCGCCTGCCGGATCACGGTCGACGAGACGATGTGCCGCGACGGCATCGACCGCTCCGAGATCGAGGCGGTGATCGGCGAGCTGGGAGAGATACCCGACCTGTGGGACTTCGTGCCGGGCACGTGGGAGGACGACAGCGTCACGTCGCGCTTCAGCGCCGAGGCCCATGAGGAGGAGTGGGTGCGCGGCCTCAAGGCTCTCACCTCCAAACCGGTCGTCGGGGTAGGCCGCTTCACGTCACCGGACACGATGGTGCGGATGATCCGCCAAGGCATCCTCGACTTCATCGGGGCGGCCCGGCCCTCCATCGCCGACCCGTACCTTCCGGCCAAGATCTCCGAGGGCCGCGTCGAAGACATCCGGGAGTGCATCGGCTGCAACATCTGCGTGACGGGCGACTACACGATGTCGCCGATCCGCTGCACCCAGAACCCGTCGATGGGCGAGGAGTGGCGGCGGGGCTGGCACCCCGAGCGCTACCGGCCCCGTCACGCGGCCGAGAAGGTGCTGGTGGTGGGCGCGGGACCGGCCGGCCTGGAGGCGGCCATGGCGCTGGGCAAGCGAGGCTACGAAGTGGTGTTGGTCGAGAGGTCACGCACCCTGGGCGGGCGGGTGGCGGCCGAGGCCCGGCTGCCGGGTCTGGCCGAATGGATCCGGGTGGTCGACTACCGCCTAGGCCAGATTTCCCAGCTCGACAACGTTGAGCACTTCCTGGAGAGCGACATGACCGCCGAGGAGGCTCTGTCGTACGGATTCGACCACATCGCGGTGGCTACCGGATCGAGGTGGCGGCGCGACGGGGTGGCCCGCTGGCACAGCCGGGCCGGAGCCATGCCCGTCGGTGCGATGCCCACGCTCACACCCGACGACATCGTGGCCGGAACCCGGCCCGATGTTCGCCGGCTGGCGATCTACGACGACGACCACTACTACATGGGCGGGGTGCTGGCCGAGCTGCTGCGAGCCGAAGGCTACGAGGTAGTGCTGGTCACCCCGGAGCCGCTGGTGTCGGCTTGGACCGTCAACACCATGGAGCAGCACCGCATCCAGGCCGCGCTCATGGAGGCGGGAGTGGAGTTGGCCACCTCGACCGCGGCGTCGGCTGTGGTCAACGACGGGTTGCGAACCGAGTGCGCCTTCACCGGCCGCGGTGGCCGGATCGACGCCGGAGCCGTCGTGCTTGTCACCGCTCGGCTGCCCGTGGACCAGTTGTGCCAGGAGCTGCTGCAGCTAAGAGAGGAATGGACCGACCGGGGCCTGCGCAGTGTCCGGGCCGTCGGCGATGCCCTCGCACCCGGGACCATCGCGGCCGCGGTGTGGGACGGCCGCCGCTACGCCGAGGAGCTCGAAGCCCCCACCGACGACTCCGACACCACGCCGTACCGACGCGAGATAGCCGCCCTGGCCCCTTGATCCTGCGGGGCCTGGCGAGGGTCAGCCCAGCGAGGCGATGGCGGCGTCGTAGTCGGGTTCGTGGGTGATCTCGGGGACCAGTTCCGAATGCAGCACGGTCCCGTCGGCGCCGATGACTACAACGGCCCGGGCACACAGACCAGCGAGGGGACCCTCCCCGATGACGACCCCGTAGTCGTCGCCGAACTCGGGGTTCCTGAAGGTGGAGCCGGTGGTCACGTTCTCTATGCCCTCAGCCTCGCAGAAGCGTCCCGCTGCGAACGGGAGGTCGGCCGACACGCACACCACGGTGGTGCCCTCCATGCCGGCGGCGCGCTCGTTGAAGGCGCGAACGCTCTGGGCACAGACCGGAGTGTCGATCGACGGGAAGATGTTCAGCACCACGCGGCCTCCAGCCAGACCCTCCGACGTCACAGCGCCGAGGTCGCCTCCAGTGAGGCTGAACGCCGGTGCCGCCGAGCCGACGTCCGGCAAGTCGCCGCTCGTTTGGACGGGATTGCCCTTGAATGCTGTCTCGGCCATGAGTCCTCCTTGGAATCGGCCAGCGCCCTGCGAGGTGACGCTCCGCTGAGCCGCCGAGGCCCAGTTGATCGCTTTGCACACGGGAGACTACCGGCCATCGCCGTTACCATCGCCGGCGTGCCGACCGCCCCGTCCGGATCGACCGACCCGCTCGACCTGGAAGCGTTCCGCCGCAACGCGCACGCCCTCGTCGACTGGGTGACCGACTACCTCGCGGGGCTCGGCGACAGGCCGGTTCGAGAGCCGGTGGAGCCGGGCGAGGTGCGAGCCAAGCTCCCCGACAGCGCACCGGAGCGCGCGGAGCCCTTCGAGGCGGTACTGGCCGACCTGGACCGCGTAGTAGTTCCGGGTCTGACCCACTGGCAGCACCCCGGCTGGTTCGCGTACTTCCCGGCGCAGTCGTCGCCGCCCTCGGTGCTGGGAGAACTAGCCGCCGCCGGCATCGGGATCCAGGGAATGCTGTGGTCCACATCCCCCGCCGCCACCGAGATCGAGTCCCACGTCCTCGACTGGCTCGTCGACCTGCTGGACGTCCCCCAGGAGTGGAAGACGACCGGCACGGGCGGCGGGGTGCTCCAGTCCGGCGCGTCGGCATCCACGCACACCGCGCTGGTGGTCGCCCGCGAGGAATGCCTGGCACGGAGCGGGAGGGGACCCAAGGACATGGTCGCCTACACCTCGAGCCACGCCCATTCCTCGATCGAGAAGGGGGCGCGCATGGCCGGCTACGGACACGTCAGGCTGCTGGAGACCGACGGAGCGTTCGCGGCCCGGCCCGAAGCGCTGGCTACGGCGATCGCCGCGGATCGGCAGGCCGGACTGGCCCCGGCGTTCGTCTGCTCCGCAGTGGGCACCACCGGCACCACCGGCGTCGATCCCGTACGACGACTGGGCGAGATTGCCCGAGCCGAACAAATGTGGCACCACATCGACGCGGCCTATGCCGGCTCAGCCATGATCTGCGAAGAGTTCCGCCACCATCAGGACGGCTTGGAACTGGTGGACAGCTACACCTTCAACCCGCACAAGTGGCTGGCCACCAATCTCGACTGCTCGGTCATGTGGGTGGCCGATCGGCGGCCGCTCATAGACGCCCTGAGCGTGCTGCCGCCGTATCTGCGCGACGAGGCCTCCGAGTCCGGAGAGGTGATCGACTACCGGGACTGGCACGGTCCGCTGGGCCGCCCGTTCCGGGCCCTGAAGCTGTGGTTCGTGCTGCGCTGCTTCGGCGCTGAAGGGCTCCGGAGGATGATCCGCACCCATGTGGGTTGGGCCCGGGATCTAGCCGGGCGCATCGACGCCCATCCGCGACTCGCCACCATCGCGCCCACGCACTTCGCTCTGGTGTCGTTCGCCCATGCGGACGGCAACCAGGCCACGGACGAGCTGGTCGATCGCATCAACGGCGACGGCCGGTTCTACATCACCGCCTCGGAGGCGAACAGCCGGCGCTACGCGCGCATCTCGGTGGGATCGACTTGGACTACGCGGGAACAGGTCGACGCGCTTTGGGACCTCATCACCGCCCACACCTGACCCGCCGGAGCCCGGTACCCAGAGTCAGGATGCAACCGATGACCGCTCGCCGGCAAACGGCTGATAGAAGGAACCGCCATGAGAAGCAACCCCATGCGAGAGCGCTGGGCGTCAGGCGAGCCCGCTGTCGGCGGCTGGCTCGGGATTCCCAGCACGGCCTCCGCCGAGATCGTGGCCCGGTGCGAGCTCGACTACGTCTGCGTCGACATCCAGCACGGCCTCGTCGACTACAGCGATGCGTGGCCCATGCTGCAGACCATCAACCTGGGCTCGGCCACCCCGCTGGTGCGGGTGCCGTGGAACGAGCCGGGCGTCATCGGCAAGAGCCTCGACGCCGGGGCCAGGGGGATCATCATTCCCATGGTCAACAACCGGGCCGAGGCCGAGGCCGCCGTACAGGCCTGCCGGTACGCCCCCGACGGCAGCCGCAGCTACGCCGGGACCCGGGTCGTGCGCCAGGAGGGCGCCGACTACTTCGCCAACGCCAACACCGACGTGGCCGTGATCCCGATGGTGGAGACCGCCGAGGCGGTGGCCAACGTCGACGACATCCTGTCGGTTCGGGGCGTCGATGCCGTCTATGTCGGACCCTCGGACCTGTCGGTGAGCCTCGGCCTGCACCCGGGCAACAACGACGGTGAACCCGCCTTCGACGCAGCCGTAGCGGCCATCGTCGAGGCCTGCGTCCGCCACAACGTGATCGCGGGGTGCCACACCGTGTCGGAGCTGTGCCAGCGGCGCATCGAGCAGGGCTTCCGCATGATCACCATCACCTCCGACACGGTGGCGCTGACGCGGGCGCTCGAGGACGAACTGTGCAGGGCCCGCGGTCAGGAGCCCGCGGTGCGCTCCTCATCCATGTACTAGCCGGCCCTCGGAGGCCCTACCGGCCGATCCCGGCAGCCGTGTAGCAGGGCAGCGATACGCTGGCCTCCACGCCGGCCGGCCTGCACCTAGCCGGCAGCAGCAAGGAGTCGCCAATGGACTTCGAGTTCTCCGACGAGCAGCGAGCCTTCGCGGCCGAGGTGGAGGCCTTCCTCGACGCCAACGAGGATCCCGAGGTCTTCGACGTGACCCGGGAGAACATGGCGCAGCTCGTGGACACACCCGAGCGCCGGGCCTTCATGAAGGAGATGGGCCACAAGGGGTGGCTGGGCATCACCTGGCCCGCCGAGTACGGCGGTAGCGAGGGCGAGGGAGTCTACGAGTACCTGCTAAACGAGGCTTTGGCGGCCCGGGGCGGCCCGCAGATCGGCAAGGGCGTGGGCATCGTGGGCAAGACGATCATCGCCCACGGGTCCGAGAAGCTCAAGGCCGAGTTCCTACCCATGATCCTGGAGAACGATGTGGAGTTCGCGGTGGGCTACTCCGAGCCCGACGCGGGGTCCGATGCCGCCTCCATGAGGCTCAAAGCCGAGCGGTACACCGCCTCCGACGGCACCGAGGGTTGGTTGCTCAACGGCCAGAAGATCTGGACCACGTCGGCCCACTTCGCCGAGTGGTACTGGCTGGGCACACGCACCGACCCCGGCAACAAGCACATGGGCATCACATTGATGCTGGTGCGGATCGACCAGCCAGGCATCACCGTCGACGGCATCTGGACGATGGGCGACGAGCGCACCAACTCGGTGTTCCTAGACAACGTGTTCGTGCCCGACGACTACGTCGTGGGCGAGGTCAACCACGGGTTCC
>VXNG01000247.1 GCA_009840695.1 Acidimicrobiaceae bacterium | reverse complement strand
GGCATCGGGTGGTGACCCTCCATCCCCGCATCCACGGCGGGATCCTGGCCGACCGGGACGATCCCGCCCACAGGGACGACATCGAGGCCCACGGCATCGATCCCATCGAACTAGTGGTGGTCAACCTCTACCCGTTCGAGGCGTCGCCCGGAATCGAGACGATCGACATAGGAGGTCCGGCGATGGTGCGGGCCGCGGCCAAGAACCATGCTCACGTGGGGGTGGTGGTGGACCCGGCCGACTACCAGGCGGTCCTCGATGAGCTCCGCTCGGAGGTGCGCCTTCCCGCGTCCAGCCGCTTCCGCCTGGCCCGCAAGGCATTCGCCCACAGCGCGGCGTACGACGCCGCCATCGCCGACTGGTTCGACGCCACCGGCGAGCCGGACGAGCCGGCCTTGCCGGCGATGATCCGGCTGGAACTCGAGCGGGCTCAAGCGCTGCGCTACGGCGAGAACCCCCACCAGCAGGGCGCCCGCTACCGGAGCCGGGGCCGGCCCGGGTTCTTCGACCGCGTGGTCCAGCACGGCGGCCCGGTGCCGAGCTACCTGAACCTGATGGATGCCGAAGCGGCGTGGCGTATGGCCCACGACCTGGGCGAGCGGCCGGCCGCGGTGATCGTCAAGCACGCCAACCCGTGCGGAGCGGCCGTTGCCGATGATCTGGCCACTGCCTACTCCAGAGCCTTCGACTGCGACCCCCGCAGCGCCTTCGGTGGCGTGGTGGCCACCAACGCGGTGATCGACGGGGCCACGGCCGAGGCAATGGTCGTCGCGGCCCAGGCCGACGTGGTGATCGCGCCTGGCTTCACCGACGGCGTGATCGAGCGCCTGGCCGCCCGCCGGGCCAACACCCGCCTGCTGGAGGCACCGCAGCGCCGCATCGACGAGCCGAAGTGGGAACTGCGAACCCTCGGCGGCGCGGGAGAGTTCCTGGTGCAGACGCCGCGGCGGCTTGAAGCCGATCCGGCCGGCTGGCAGGTGGTCACGGTCCGGCAGCCCACTCCCGCCGAGCGGGCCGACGCGGTGTTCGCCTGGCGGGTGTGTGCCCACACCAGCTCCAACGCGGTGGTACTGGCGCGCGACGGGGTGGCCTGGGGCATAGGTGCCGGCCAGCAGAACCGGGTCGAAGCAGGACAGATCGCGGCAGCCAAGGCCGCGGGACGGGCCGCGGGCGGCGCCTGCGCCAGCGACGGCTTCTACCCGTTCGCCGACGGGATCGGCGCCGCGGCCGATGCCGGCGCCGTGGTGGTGGTCCAACCGGGCGGATCAGTCAACGACGCCGCGGTCATCGCCGCGGCCGACGAGCGTGGCCTGGCCATGCTCTTCACCGGAGAGCGCCAGTTCCGCCACTGACGGGCGCGGGCTCAGCGTTTCCATGCTTGGGTGACCGCAGCGACGATGTTCTGGTATCCGGTGCACCGGCAGAGGTTGCCCGAGAGCAGTTCGACGATGCGCTCGGGCTCCTGCCAGTCCTTGGGGTCGACGCTCTCGAGGGTCATCAGGAATCCTGCGGTGCAGAAGCCGCACTGCAGGGCGTGGTTGTCATGGAAGGCCTGCTGCATCGGTGACAGGGAGCCCGAGCCGGCAGGGGCGAGGTCCTCGACGGTGCGGATCTCGGCGCCGTCGGCTTGGACGGTGAGCATCAGGCACGCCCGCACCGCGTCTCCGTCGACGATCACGGTGCAAGCACCGCAGTAGCCGTGCTCGCAGCCGAGGTGGGTTCCGGTGAGGTTCAGCGTGTCGCGGATGTAGTCCGACAGCAGCAGCCGGACCGGGACGCGGTGCCGGCGGGAACGACCGTTGACGGTCAACTCGACCTCGACCTCCGAGAGCGGCTCGATGACGGTCACGGGGCCTCCGGGGAGGCTAGGGCGCGCCGGGCGGCCCGAACCAGCAGTGCGGCCACGGCCTCGCGGCGGTACCAGGCGGTGGCGTGGATGTCGTCGAACGCATCAGCGGTGTCGTGAGCCGCGGCTTCGATGAGTTCACGGTCGGGGTGGTCCGACGCCCAGCCCGATATGGCGGCCTCGGCTGATTCCAGCCGGGCGGGCACGCCTCCGACCCCGAAACCGACAAGGCGGGCCGAACGCACAGCCCCCCCGTCGACGTGAATGACCGAGACCAGCCCGGCCACGGCGAAATCGCCGGCGCGGCGGGAGATCTCGTCCACCACGGTCACAGAGCCGGCCGGAGCCGCGGGAAAGCGGACCTCGGTCACGATCTCCGCGTCTTCGAGAGCTGTCCAGAACGGGCCGAGGAAGAAGTCCGGCGCGGTCATGGTGCGGTGCCCGTCCGGTCCCGCGACTCCGATCACGGCACCGGTGGCGACCGCCAGGGCGGGTAGCTCCGCGGCGGGGTCGGCGTGGGCGATGCTGCCGCAGACCGTGCCCCGGTTGCGGATCTGCAGGTGCCCCACATGGCGCAGCGCGGCTCGCAAGCCGGGCACGGCGCGGGCCGCGGCGTCGTCGTTGAGCACGCGGCTCTGAGTGGCCGACGCGCCGACGGTCACGCCGTCCTCGCCGGTGTCCACGCCGTCGAGGCCGGCCACCCGCCCGATGTCCACCAGCAGCGAGACGTCGGTCAGCCGGAAGTTCATGGCTGGTATCAGGCTCTGGCCGCCTGCCAGCACCCGGCCGGACTCAGCGCTCTCGAGAGCTTCGACCGCTTCTGCCACCGTGGCCGGCCGGCAGTAGTGGAACGGAGCGGGCTTCACAGGCTGCCCTAGGCGGTGGAACCGCCAGCCGCCGCGGCCCGCAACGCAGCCCGGACCGCGACCGGCGTGACGGGGCACTCCGTCAGGTCGACGCCCCACTCCGACAGGGCGTCGGAGACCGCCCCGATCACTACGGCCGGCGGGCCGATCGTGCCGCCCTCGCCGCATCCCTTGACCCCCAGAGGCTGGTCCGGCGCGGGCGACTCGAAGTGATCGACCGAGAGTGCCGGCATCTCCGCGCACGTCGGCACGAGGTAGTCCATGAACGAAGCGAACCTCGGGTAGGCGGTGTCGGGGTCGTACTGGAAGTGCTCATACATCGCGCCGGCGATCCCTTGGGCCACCCCGCCGTGGATCTGGCCCTCCACCAGGGCGGGGTTGATGAGCGTGCCGCAGTCATGGACCACGATATAGTCCTCGATCGTCACCTCGCCCGTGCTGATCCGAACACTCACAATCCCGACATGTGCTCCGTTCGACCAGCTCGCGGCCGAGTTGAACCGGCCGCTGTCGTCGGGCTGATGCTCCAGGTGCTCGGGGTGGTAGTAGCCCGAGGTTTCCAGACCCTCCTCCATGCCGTCGGGCAGGTCCACGTTGCGGATCCACGCGGCGGTGGCCACCTGGGCCCAGCCGACCGACGGCTGGCTGCTGCCGGCCACATGGAACGCGCCGTCGGTGAGCACCACATCGGTCTCGGCCGCCTCCAGTATGTGCGCGGCGATGGCGCGTGCCTTGGCCATGAGACGCTCCGAGGCCAGTAGCACCGATCCGGTCACCATCATCGCACCGCGGCTTCCCCACGAGCCCAGGCCGTAAGGTGCCCGCTCGGTGTCTCCCAGCACCACGGTGACGTCGGATGGCGAGACTCCGAGCGCGGTGGCCGCCAGCTGCGCGGCCGCCGTCTCGGTGCCCTGCCCGAAGGCGCTGAGCCCGACCGCGACCCGCACCGAGCCGTCGGGGTCCACCCGCACCGTGGCCGCGTCGCCGCCGCTCCAGTGGCCGGTCGTGCGGAAGTAGCTCGGAGAGGTGGGCTCCACGAAGTTGGCGTAGCCCACGCCGACGTGCACGTCCGGATCGCCGGCGTGGCGGGCCCGGGCCCGCTGAAGCGCAGGCTGGGCCATCTCCAGGGCCCGCTCGAAGGACTCGGTGTGGGAGCCGGAGTCGATACGCCCGCCGCCGTGCATCACATAGGGCGTCTGTCCGGGTCGCAGAAGCATCCTGCGCCGGAGCTCGACCCGATCGGATCGGGTCAGCCGGGCCACCCGGTCGATCGCCCGCTCGATCACCAGGGTGCTCTCAGGGATCCCGAAGCCGCGATAGGCCCCCGACGGGGTCTTGTTGGTCACTACCGCGACGGCGCGGGTCTGCACGTTGGGGAGGTCGTAGGCGCCCGTGATGCAGGAGTTGGTGGCGAACACCGGTGATGTGCCCGGGTAGAAGATCTCGCCGGATCCCAGATCGAGGGTCGACGTGCAGCGCAGGGCCCGGATGGTGCCGTCGCCGTCGTAGGCCACCTCGACGTCGTGGCGCTGATCGCGGGCGTGCACCGATGCCAGCAGGCTCTCCATACGGTCCTCGATCCAGCGCGCCGGCCGGCCCAGCCGGTGGGCGATCCAGGGCACCACAACGTCCTCGGAGTAGATGTGCGTCTTGACGCCGAAGCCTCCGCCTATGACGGGGTGGATGACCCGGACCTGAGGCTCGGGCACGCCCAGCATCGACGCGATCGTGGTGCGGACCATGTGGGGGCTCTGCGTCGATGTCCAAACCGTGAGCATTCCGCCGTCGGAGTCTGCGGCCACGCCTCTGGTCTCCATCGGCAGGCCCGTCTGACGTTGGCTGACGTAGGTCGCCGTGAACGTGTGGTCGGCCTCCGCGAAGGCCCGGTCGACCTCAGGCCGGTGGAAGGCCACGTCGACTGAGCGATTGTCGTCCCAGTCGTCGTACAGCTTGGGCGCGCCCGGCTCGAGCGCCTGCTGAATGTCGGCGACGGTCGGCAGCGGCTCGTATTCGGTGCCGGCTGCAACGAGGGCAGCCGCGTCCTCGGCCACGTAGCGGTCCGTTGCGACGACTGCTGCGTACGGGGCGCCGACATATCGGACCCTGCCGCTGGCCAGCGGACGTTGCCGCACCGGACCGATCGAGTCAATGTGGTCGGGGAAGCTCTGCACTCCGGCCAAGTCGGAGGCGGTGAACACCGCCTCAACGCCGTCGAGGGCTCGGGCTCGCGATGTGTCGACAGAGGCGATGCGGGCGTGCGCTTCGGTGCTGCGCACGAACACGACCTCAAGCATCCCCGCGAGCTTCACGTCCGCGATGTAGCGGCTCCCGCCGGTGAGCGGGCCCCGGTCCTCCCGCCGCGGCACCGAACGCCCGACGTAACGGGTGCCCGAGCGGACATGGGGATCGATGCCGGGGATCATTTGCTCCGGTTCTTGCTGATCGCGGCGCGGCGAGCTTCCAGCGCGCGGCGGCGTGCCGGTGAGGCCAGCAGGGCGGTTCGCTGTGGCTGCCACTCGGCAGGATCGAACCCCTCGCCGCGGTCGAGTGACGCCAGCAGTGCCTTGGTTGCGGCGGTTGCCTCAGGATCGGCGGAGTGGGCCCCGAGCAGGCTCTTGGCCGTCTCGATGGTTGTCCCCGCCCGCACGACTGTCGCTACGTCGGGCGGAAGCTCCCGGCCCGCCAGCTCCTGCTGGAGCACCATGAGACGGCGGACGGTGGACGAGCCGAGGCGGGAATGCAGACGAGCCGTCGACGACGGGTTGTACAGGATTCCCAGTCTGGTCGAAGGCAGGGCGAGACGCGCCTCGTCGGAGACCACCACGGCGTCACAGGCCCATGCCAAATCGATAGCGGCTCCGTAGCAGGCGCCCTCGACCGCGGCGACCACCGGCAGCGGGCTCAGGACAAGGCGCCGGCAGAGCCGCTCGAGCTCGTCGTCGAATCCAAGATCGTCAGTCGTGCCGTTCTGCTCGGACAGGTCCGCTCCGGCGCTGAAGGCTCTTGGGCCACCGGTGAGCAACATGCCGGCCGCGCCGGTGTACGCCTCGCAGGCCGCGTCGGATATGGACCCCTCGGCCCGGTTCAATACCGCCCCGATCTGGCGGATCGTCTCGCGCCGCAGAGCATTGGCCCGCTCGGGCCGGTCGATCTTGATCTGCCAGATCGAGCCGTCGACACTACCGATGACGTCGCTCATGTCGTTGACGAGCCGACCGGCGTGCGAGCGAAGGGACTTACGTCCAGTTCGGTTTCGAGCTGCTCGGCGAGCGACAGCAACTCGATGTCGCTCCCGTGGCGTCCTACCAGCTGGATGGCGGCCGGCAGGCCGTCGACGAACCCGGCGGGCAGCACCACCGCGGGATGTCCGGAGACATTGAAGGGCACCGCGAACGGGAAGGCCCCCCACAGCCAGGCCACCGGCTCACCGTTGATGGCCTGCGGGCGGCACCCCAGATCGAAGGCGGTGGTGGCCGTGGCGGGAGTGACGATCACGTCGTAGTCACGGAAGTGGCGGTCCACGCGCTCCCGGTATTGCGCCAGGGCGGAGCGGGCCGCTGATACAACACCCGGACCGAGTCTCTCGGCCGCCACCAAGGATCGCCGGTGATACCAGGTCAGCTCGTGCGGACCGCGAAGGAGATGGCCGCGGCGCTCGCCCTCCTCGGCCAGCACGAGCGGACCGAATATCTCCTCCCAGCCCCCGAGGTCGAGTTCCACCTGGCTCACATCGTGGCCGCAGGCTGCGAGCCGTGCCACCGCGGCTGCCGCTGCGTCGCTTACGCCTGCGTCGATCGGGCGGCCTTCGGGCTGGGAACACCAGGCGATGCGGTATGGGCTCAGGGCGGGCGGGGAGTCTGCGGTCCCGGCGCCGCCGGCGGACAGCACCGAGTGCAGGCAGCGGGCGTCGGCGACGTTTCGAGCGAGCGGCCCGACGGAGATGAACGGGCTGAAGGCGCGGAATCCTCTGTCGTCGTCGATGGTCCCGTAAGTGGGCTTGAAGCCCACGAGGCCGCAGAACGATGCCGGGATCCGGATCGAGCCTCCGCCGTCGGATCCGAGGCCGAGGGTGCAGGTGCCTGAAGCCACCGAGGCCGCCGCGCCGCCGCTTGACCCGCCGGCGGTGCGGGAAGGGTCGAACGGGTTGGCGGTGTCGGGCCCCAGCAGGTTGTCGGTGGTGGCCGACTGGCAGAACTCCGAGACGTTGGTCTTGCCGACGACGACTGCTCCGGCTCGGCGCAGGCGGCGCACCGCGCCGGAATCGTGGCGGGCCACGTCGTTGGCGTGAGCCAGCGAGCCGAGCGTGGTGACGTGTCCGGAGATGTGGAAGGCGTCCTTGATCGAGACGGGAACGCCGGCGAGAGGGCCGGCGCTGCCGTTGTGGTACGCCTCCTCGGCCGCGGCGGCCTGGCGGCGGGCCAACTCCGGTGTGGGCAGGACGAAGGCGTGCAGAGTGGGGTTGATTTCTGCAATGCGCGCTTGAGCGAGTTCGGAGACCTCTACCGGTGACAGCGAGCCGCACCGGTAGGCATCAACGAGCCGCTGCACCGGCCACCACAGCGGGCTGTCATCCACGGGCCGACACGCCTCCGGAGACGGTGAACACCTCACCGGTCACATAGCTCGCCTCGTCCGACGCCAGGAATGAGACCATGCTGGCGATGTCGTCCGGCCTCCCCAAGCGGTCGAGGAACGCCTTGTCGGACAGGTAGCTGTCGAAGAACTCCTGGGGGTAG
>VXNG01000255.1 GCA_009840695.1 Acidimicrobiaceae bacterium | reverse complement strand
CGGCGACGGCGGCCACATGACGCTCATGGAGCATCTGGCCGAGCTCCGCAACCGCCTCATCAAGTCGGTCTTGGCCGTAGCCGTGAGTGCAGTGGTCTGCTGGATCCTCTACCCGTTCATCCTCGACTTTCTGCTCGAGCCCTACTGCAGGACCTTCCCCGTGGAGGAGCGCATCGACTCCCATCTGTTCGGTCCCGATGGCGGCTGCAATCTCTTCGTGACCGGCCCCCTCGAACCCTTCAGCGTGCGGATCACCCTCGTCGCCTACTCGGGCCTGGCCCTGGCCATGCCGGT
The DNA here is from genome assembly GCA_009840695.1 of Acidimicrobiaceae bacterium. The sequence continues at coordinate 7,320 of VXNG01000255.1, read as the reverse complement.
GCTGCTGTGGCAGGGGTGGCGCTTCATCGCACCGGGCTTGTACCGCCACGAGAAGCGCTATGCGATCCCGTTCGTGGCTGCGGGCGTGCTGCTGTTCTTCCTGGGCGTAGGCCTGGCCTACTGGAGCCTGCCCCGGGCCCTCGACTTCCTGAAGCAAATCGGCGGCCCCGATCTGGTGTCGCTGTTCAGCCCGAAGCAGTACCTGGGCTTCGTGGTGAAGATGATGGTGGCCTTCGGCGTCGCCTTCCAGTTCCCGATCGTCCTCATCGGGTTGCAGGTGATGGGCGTCGTCGAGAACCGCACGCTGCGAAGGATCCGCTCCTATGCGGTCGTCGGGATCGTGATCCTGGTGGCGGTGATCACCCCCAGCGGCGACCCCTTCACGCTGATGGCTCTGTCGATTCCCATGTACGCCTTCTACGAGATTGCGATCCTCTGGGGCGTGCTCACCCGCCGCCGGCAGCGAAAGCGCGAAGCGGCTCGGCGGTGATTGCCCCGGTGGGGCCGGCCTTCGTTCTCGACGAGTTCCAGCGCCGCGCCATCGAGCACCTCGATGCAGGACGCTCGGTGCTGGTGACCGCGCCCACCGGCTCGGGCAAGACGGTGGTGGCCGACCACGCCGTCGACCGGGCTCTGGCCGCAGGCCGGCGGGCCTTCTACACCACGCCCATTAAGGCTCTGTCCAACCAGAAGTACCGGGACCTGCGGCAGAGGCTCGGCCCGCATCGCGTGGGCCTGCTGACCGGTGACAACGTCATCGCCGGTGACGCCGACGTGGTGGTCATGACCACCGAAGTGCTGCGCAACATGCTCTACGCCGACGCAGTTGACGACCGGCTCGGGGCGGTCGTGCTCGACGAGGTGCACTACCTGGAGGATCCCTACCGCGGGCCGGTGTGGGAGGAGGTGATCCTGCACCTGCCGCCCACCGTCGTGCTGGCGTGCCTGTCGGCCACGGTCTCCAACCACGAGCAGCTGGGCGGCTGGCTCAAGCAGGTGCGCGGCCCGACCGCGGTGGTGGTCGAGTCGCGACGGCCGGTCCCGCTGACCAATCTCTACGCCGTGGGTCGCCGCCGCTCCGACGAGGTGCGGATCGTGCCCACCCTCCTCGACGGCAGGCCCAACCCGGAAGGAGGCCGGTTCGACGCACCTGCACGCTCTCGGGAGCCTCGCGGGTCGGGTCGGTCGCGGCGTGGCGGGCCGCGTGGGTCCGGTGGGTCGGGTCGGTCGCGGCGTGGCGGGCCGCGTGGGTCCGGTGGGTCGGAGCATCGGGGGCAGCGCCCGCGTGCGGTGTGGCGGCCGCCCCGGCGCGTGGACCTGTTGGCGGAGCTGGGGGAGCGGGACCTGCTGCCGGTGATCTGGTTCGTGTTCAGCCGCAAGGGATGCGACCAGGCTGCTGGCCGCCTCGTCCGTGACGGGGCTTGCTTCACCGACGACGTCGAAGCGGCCCGCATCGACGAACTGGTCGAGGCGCGCCTCGCCCTCCTCGACCCCGCCGAGCGCGCCGCGCTGGACGCCGGGCGCTGGGCCGACCGGCTCCGCCTGGGCATCGCATCGCACCACGCCGGCATGGTGCCGGTGTTCAAGGAGGCGGTGGAGCAATGCTTCGCTGAGGGCTTGGTAAAGGTGGTGTTCGCCACCGAGACCCTGGCGTTGGGCGTGAACATGCCGGCCCGCAGCGTCGTGATCGACAAGCCCGTCAAGTACGACGGCCAGCGCACCGCCCCGCTCAGCGCCGCCCAGTACACCCAGTTCACCGGGCGGGCCGGGCGCCGCGGCATCGATGAGGAGGGATGGGCGGTGGCGCTGTGGTCACCGGACTGCGCCTTCGAGCAGGTGGCCCGGCTGGCCTCGAGCCGGTCCTTCGAACTGCGCTCAGCTTTCCGGCCCACCTACAACATGGTGGCCGGACTGCTGGGCCGCATGCCTGCCGGAGCGGCCCGCGACCTGATGGGCCGCTCCTTCGCCCAGTACCAGGCGGAAGCGGCGTCGCGGCCCGTCGATCTGGCCCGCCGCTTCGATGCAGTGGCCGGCGTGCTGCGTGAGCGGGGCCACCTGGACGGCTGGACCCTGACGGACTCGGGGTCGCTGGTGTCGCGCATCTTCCACGAGGCCGACCTGGCGGTGGCCGAGGCAGTGTCCGGCGGGCTGCTCGACGACCTGTCGCCGCCCGAGCTGGCCTCGGTGCTGTCTGCGTTCACCTACGAGCACCGGTCGCCGGGCCCAAGGCCCGAGGTGTGGATCCCCTCGGGCACCGCCTACCGCCGCCTGCGACGCATCGAGACCGTCCTCGACAGCCTGCACCGCACCGAACGGGATTTCGGCGTTGAACCCACCCGGCCGCTGGAGACCGGCTTCGGGCCGGCTGCCCATCGCTGGGCGGACGGGGAGTCGTTCGAGGCCCTCCAGGACATTGGGCTCTCGGCCGGCGACTTCGTGCGCAACGTCAAGCAGGTGATCGACCTAGCCCGCCGGATCGCCGCGGTGGCCCCGGACCCGGCCACCTCGGCGACCGCCCGCCATACGGTCGAGGCTCTCAATAGGGGAGTGGTGGCCCTGTCGGGCGCGGTGTACGAGGCTGCCGCATGATCGGAGAGCGTGGTCCGGACTGGGGCGTCGACTTCGGCGAGGCGGGAGAGATCCCGCCGGGCGCCCTCGCGGCGAGCAGCGACGCCGCTGCAGGTGAGATCGTGGCCGAGGCCCGCAGGGCCAACCGGGCGATCCCTCCGGTGCTTCTGACCGGCGGCGACCTGGCTCGCACCCTCGGGCTGACTCCCGTCCGGGCGGCTGCGCCCCGGCCCTTCACCGCGGCCGGTGCCCGCTTCGAAGTCGATGTGGGCGCGGCGCTGGTGGACGGCCGGCTGCGCTGGTTCGTGGCCCATCTCGTGGCCCGCAGGTCCTGGTGGCGGGGCCGGTTGCTGGTGGCGGCCAACGCTTCCTTCGTCGGTCGCTGGAACGCCGCGCCCCGGTCCCATCCCGGCGACGGCCGCCTGGACGTGTTCGATGCCGACCCTTCGCTGTCGGTGCGGCTCGCGGCCCGCCGTCGCCTGCCCGCGGGAACCCACGTCCCCCATCCGCAGATCACCCAGCGCCGCACCGCCGCAGCCCAGTACGACCTGGATCCCGCGCTCGACATTTATCTGGACGGTGTGCGCCTGGAACGGGCCCGCACGCTCAGCCTGCGCATCGAGCCCGGTGCCCTGGAGGTATGGATCCCGGCGTGAATTCCCGCTCTTGTTCGCTTCGCTCACGGGCCGCTCGGGCCTCGGCTTCGCCAGCTTCGCCTCTGGCTCTAGGATCGGTGCATGGAAATAGCTGAAGCCAAGCGCCGGGTCTGCGACGAGATCGATCGTCTTGCGCCCGAGTTGCTCGACGTCTCGCACCGCATCCACGCCCGTCCCGAGTTGGGCTTCGAGGAGCACCACGCCCACGACCTGCTCACGACGGTGCTGGCAGACCACGGCTTGGCCGTCCAGCGCCGGGCCTACGGCGTAGACACCGCCTTCGAGGCCCGGGCCGGCGCCGGCGACGGTCCGCTGGTGGCTGTCGTGTGCGAGTACGACGCCCTGCCGGGCATCGGCCATGCCTGCGGCCACAACATCATCGCCGCCTCGGGACTGGGTGCCGGCCTGGCCTTGGCCTCGATGGCCGGCGAGGCGGACGGAAGGGTGGCCGTGGTCGGTACTCCCGCGGAGGAGGGCGGAGGCGGCAAGGAGCTCATGCTGCGCCAGGGTGCGTTCTCCGACATCGACGCGGCCATGATGGTGCACCCGGCCAACCACGAGCTGAGCGTGTTCCACGCGGTGGCGGTGCATCGGGTGAACGCCAGATACACGGGAGCCGCCGCCCACGCCGCGGCCGCGCCCGAGAAGGGCCGCAACGCTCTCGACGCCGCCGTGCTCGGCTACAACGCCGTCGCCGCCCTGCGCCAGCACATCCGCGACGACGAGCGGATCCACGGCGTATTCACCGACGGGGGCGCCAAGGCCAACATCGTTCCGGCCACCGCCGCGGTCGAGTGGTACGTGCGCTCCACCGACCTCACATCACTGGAGCCGCTAAAGGAGCGGGTGGCCGCCTGCCTGAGGGCGGGCGCCGACGCGGCCGGCTGCGAGGTCGACCTCGAATGGGTCGACCCCTCCTATGCCGACATGAACGACAACCCGACGCTGCTGGACCGCTATCTGTCCAACCTCGACGCCCTGGGCCGAACCGTGGCGACGGACCCCCTGACGCGGGTGGTGGGCAGCACCGACATGGGCAACGTGAGCTACACCGTTCCCTCCATACATCCCATGATCAAGGTCGCGCCCGAAGACGTGCCCATCCACACCCCGCGCTTCGCCGAGCACGCCCGGGGCCCCGAGGGCGACTCGGCCGTGATCGACGGCGCCAAGGCGCTGGCCATGACCGCGCTGGACTGCTGGCTGGACGACGCCGTGATGTCCGCAGTGCAGGCGGAGTTCGCCGCAAGCTGACAACTCGCGTCATCCACGCCCACCGCCGGCTGCGCCTCTAATGTCGCGCCCCGTGAACCTGTACACGGCGGAGTCCTTCTCGCCCGAGGAAGCCGACATCCTGCGCCGGTACTTCACCAACCTCGATGAGCCGGTGTTCGCGCTTGTGAACCTGCCCGAGGTCGTCAAGGGCGCCCTGTTCGCCCGCTACTCCCGGTCGATGTCGAGCCTCCGCCGGCTGTTCCTCGACGAGTTCGTCGACGATCTCGACGTCACCGGCGACGTCACCATCGACGCCACCGTCGGCCTGCGCCGGGCCGAGGCTCTGTACGACAGGGTCTTCTTCGAGTACGGGGACGACTCCGTGGCCCAGCTCGGCGGCGTCCACCTGGCCTGCGAGCAGGCCTCCAACCTGCTGACCAAGGTTCTGGAGTGGGGCCGGCTGATGGCCTACCTGGAGCAGAGCACCCGCTACATCGCCTACGACCAGCGTCTGGGAGGCCGCTACCGCTACTACCGCGACTCGCAGGTGCTGAACTCGTCGCTGGGCACGCGCTACGTGGGCGACATCGACCGCATGTTCTCGACCTACTCGGAACTCGTGCCGGTCATGCAGGACTTCTTCCGCGCCAACGTTCCCAAAGAGCCCGGCGACTCCGACTTCGCCTACCGGCAGGCGATCAAGGCCAGGGCTCTGGACTCGATCCGCGGGCTCCTGCCGGCCGCGTCGTTGAGCAACGTCGGCATCTACGGCACCGGCCAGGCCTACGAGGCGCTGCTGCTGCGCATGCGGGCCCACCCGTTGCCCGAGGCCCGCTCCTACGCCGAGATGATGCTCACCGAGTTGCGCAAGGTGATCCCCTCGTTCCTCAAGCGGGTGGACTTGCCCGACCGCGGCGGGCTCACGTCGCGCTACCTGGCCGACAACCGGGCCGCCATGGACGACATGGCCGCCCGTACCTTCGGCGACGCAGTGGGAGGGCCGGTCGCCGACGACTCGGTCGAACTGGTCGACTACGACCCCGACGGCGAGACCAAGATGATCGCGGCGATGCTCTACCCCCACACATCGCTGGCGGACCGCACCGTCGAGTCCAGGGTCAGGGCCATGTCGGCAGCCGAGCGGGTCGCGGTGGTCCGCGCCTACTGCGGAGACCGCCGGAACCGCCGCCACCGCCCCGGCCGGGCGCTGGAACGCGCCTACTACCGCTTCGACGTGCTGTCGGACTACGGGGCGTTCCGAGACCTTCAGCGACACCGGATGCTCACCATCGAATGGCAGCCGCTGTCCACCCGCCACGGGTATGTGCGGCCCGGAGCAGTAGACGCCGCCGGTGAGGACGAGAAGTTCGATGCGGTCATGGCCCGCTCGGCCCGGCTCTATGAGGCCCTGAGCGCGGAGTTCGGTGACCAGGCCTCCTACGCCGTAGCCCTCGCCTACCGGATCCGGTACTCGATGCAGATGAACGCCCGCGAGGCCATGCACATGCTGGAGTTGCGGACCACTCTCCAAGGTCATCCCGCCTACCGCCGGGTGTGCCAGAAGATGCACACCCTCATCGCGGAGGAAGCCGGTCACGCCGCGGTCGCCGAACTGATGTCCTTCGTGAACCACGCCACCGACCCCGGTCTGGGCCGCCTCGACGCCGAGAACCGGGTGGAGAAGCTCCGGTCCGCTCAGTCTCATCCGTCAGCGGACTTGTCCGCCGACCGCGACGGCACCGACGACGGAGGCCTGGCTCGGGGTTGAGCCAAGAGGCCGAGCGGGCAGGAGAGCGATTGCAGTTGCGCCTAGCCGATCTGTGTCTATGATCCGCCCCACATCCGGTGCCGACCGACCATCAGTTGGAGCGATGACCCAGAAACACCCTCTTGACGGCGAAGACTTCGACGGCGATGGCGATGACGAAGGTGACTTCGGCGAAGCGGACGACTTCGAAGAGGACCTGGATGACGACTTCGGCGACGACTTCGCCGACGGCGAAGACTTCGACGGCGATGAGGACTTCGCCGAAGACGACAGCGATATGGACGATGACGACGACGAAGATGCGGAGGGGGACGACGACGACGATGATGTACCCGCACCCGTCGACGACGACGATGACGAGGACGTCCATCCCAGCGACGTCGAGGCCGATCTGGAGGAGATCCTCCGGGATCGCATCGCGGCCAGCGACGACGACGAGGACGATGAGGAGGAGGAAGCGAGCGAGGCGAAGACCACTTCGGTAGTTGCGCCGCCCCGCTCGGACGAGTGGACTTGCAGCCAATGTTTCCTGATCGTGAGCATCACCCAGTTCGGCTCTCGTTCCAATCCGGTGTGCCCGTCAGGCGAGGAGCCCTGCGAGTCGATCGAGAGGATTCTCGGAGGCTGAGAACCCCGCGTCCCATGCTTGTCACGCAGCCCGGCCGATGACCTCGATCGCTGAGGGGGCTAGACGGGCGGCCGAAGCCGACCTCGCCAGCGTGGCCGGTCTGGCGACGCAGGCGATTTCCGAGCTGTCGCAGCTGCGCGGCGGCAGCGTGTGGTCTCGGCTGGAGGCTCGGCCCGATCCGCAGCTTGAGAGCCTGGCTCGAGACCTGCGGGCCGACGATGCGCTGGTGGTGGTGGGCACCATCGACGACGCGGTGGTCGGGTACGGGGCGATACGTCTCGTGGAATTGCACGACGGCTCGACAGTGGGGCGCGTCAGCGACATCTACGTGCTTCCGGATGCCCGCGGCGTGGGCGTCGGCGAGGCCATGATGGAGTTGCTGATGGCGTGGGCCGGCCGGCGCGGCTGCATCGGCGTGGACAGCCTGGCTCTGCCCGGAGATCGCAACACCAAGAACTTCTTCGAGACGCACGGCCTGGTAGCCC
>VXNG01000040.1 GCA_009840695.1 Acidimicrobiaceae bacterium | reverse complement strand
CAACGGCGCCATGTCGAAGATCACCCGGCCCTTCGAGTTCACGCCCCACGGGCTGCGGGCCTCGTTCCGGTCGTGGGCGGCCGAGACCGGGGTCCCCCGGGAGGTCGCCGAGGCCGCGCTGGCGCACTCGGCCGGAGCGTTGGAGCGCGCCTACCAGCGCTCCGATCTGCTAGTCGCCCGGCGGGAGGTGATGGAGGCGTGGAGCCGCCACATCTCATGAGCGGGCGTCGCAGTGAGGCTGCAACCGCGGCGATGAGATCCGGCGCCTCCAGACGCTCATCGCGCCGCGAGCGGGGGCCGGAATCCAACTTTGGCTCTCTTTTTGGCCGTCCGGAAGAGAATTTTTTTCGCCGGTCGAAAGGCTCTCAACAGCACTTCGACGAGCGCGGTTTGAGGGACAAGCTGGGGGAATTTGCCGCTTTGGAAACTCAAATTGTCCTTCTGACCTGTATGTTTGTTCTCTCATTTGGGCGCTCGGGTTGGGCAGTGCTCGCCGCGGGTGCCTTGGTCGCGTCGCTCCTCGCGGTTGGGGCGAGCCCGGCTGGTGCAGTCAACCAGCACGTGGACGCATCGGCCGATACAGGGGCCTGTGTGGGTCCTGCGCTCGCCGACCAGATGTTCACCGACGTGTCCGATATGCACGCCTTCAAGGACGCCATCAACTGCATCGCCTACTACGGGATCACCAACGGCACCGGCGACGGCTCGACGTACTCGCCGAACCAGGACGTGACACGGGCCGAGATGGCCGTGTTCATCGCCCGTGCCGCTGGGGTTGCCGGCGTTGATGTCGGTATGGGAAGCGGTGGCTTCAGCGACATCGGCGACGTCTGGCAGGAGGCCCAGGACGCCATCAACGCGCTCGCCGGCAACGGCATGATCCCCTCGGGTGGCGAGTTCAGGCCCGACGACGCGATCACCCGGGCCGAGATGGCGGCGTTCCTGATCGGTCTGCTCGCTGAGGGTGCGCCGAACGTGACGATCAACCAGGATGGCGTCATCCTGCTCGGCACTGGTGGCGCCGCCGCGGCTGCCGACGACTACTTCGCCGACGCTCGCGCCGCGGTGCCTCGCGCCGTAGACGCTCAGATTTCAGCGCTCTACGAGTTGGGCGTGACCAAGGGCGCCAGCGCTCTGCCTGGCGGCCCGGGACGGTCCCATGTCCTGGTCTCCACGTACACCAATGCGATCATCGATACCGATCCGGCTACCGACGGCTTCCAGCGAAGCCGCAACCCGCAAGGGGCGTCGATCGTGTCGACGGTTCCGCTGACCCTCAATGACGACGGAAATGCGTCCTTCTCGGTGTCCGGGCTCGTCGATTCGGCTCCGGGCGTGAAGAGCGACAAGTACGAGGTGGACATCAGGGTCCAGCACACTCCGCCACCGGGGGCGACCGGATCCATGGCGGTTCCGCCGCTGCCGTACAACTACGACCCGCACGGCAAGGTCAACCGTGGCGAGATGGCTGCGTTCATCACCCGGGCGCTGGCCCACACCCAGGCCCGTCCCGAAGGTGTCACCGCGCAGTTCTCCGGCGGCAACGTGGTCGTCTCGGTGCGTGACGAGAACTACGCGCCGGTGTCCAACGTGGTGGTGGACCTGTTCCGCATCGACACCCCCGGTCTCGACCTGGCCTTCAGGGCCAACGGAACCTGTAACGAGGCCGGCCCGATGGACTCGTCGGCTACCACCGGGTACACCTGCGAGATCGACGGCACGGATCACATCACCGACGCCGACGGCGACGCCAGAGTGCCACTCGGCGACAGCGTGGACGACGGCGGCACCACCGTCTGGATCTGGACCGGCGACGACGAGGAGAAGGTGGGCGCCGATTCCGAGCTGTTCCAGCTCGACATCTCCGAGGCAGAGGCCGCCGAGCCGGCCACGGGCATCATGATCAGCACCGAGCACGGCGGCGAGAAGGCCCACCTGGGCTCGTCGGTGCTCTACACGGTGCAGATCGTGGACAAGAACGGCAAGCCTGCGAAGGGGTACGCGAGGACGCTGCCCTTCGTTAATGCCGATAACGCGACCCTTACGGCGTATGCCGCCGCTCAGGGTGGCCAGTCCGTCGTAGCGGACAGCGCTACAGGCGTCCCGGCCGACTCTCCCGGCGCTGTCATCTTCAGCACCGAAGACGGTGTCCTCAATGCGGGCGACATCAATGTCAAGGTTGAGCCCTCCATGGACTTCGCAGTCGTGGATAACCGCGGCGCGGACAACCGGGTGAAGGTGACCGTGACCGACCAGTACGGCGATCCGATTTCGGGCGTAGAGGTCCGGGTCGACAGCGACGACACCGATACGGCCAACACGGCAACCGAGATCGTCGTTGCCGGCAGGTACCTCTCGGTGGGTCGCAACGGCTCCTTCTCGTTCGGTTACGAGAGAGACGGCGCCGTCTCGGCTGCTGAGACGCTCACGGCTACCATCTCGCCCTACGACCACGACGGCGACGGCTGTACACAGGCGCAAATCGACGACGCAGCCAACACCGCGTGTACCGCCACCAACACGGCTCCGCTGGTGTCGGACACGAGCGGCGATCCGCTGGTGGCTGCTGGTCGGGCGACCGTTGAGTGGGCCGTAGTGGACACCGACGGTGAGGCCACCGCCCAGCAGATCCGGGCATTCGACACCGAGATGAACACCATCTTCGTCGGTGCCGTCGGTGCCAATGGCTTGGTGCAGTTCGTCAGCTACGACTCGAACGATCGGTTCAACATCGATCTTCCGGCAGTCGATGGTGGAGACGATCCGCCGAATGCGCCGGCCAGCTACGGTGCCTTCGAGAGGGCGCTGTCGAAGGCTGACGGCTACACGCTGACCTGGACCTATGTGGGCCGTGGCAGCAGGGCAACCAACACCTTCAACTTGGTTGTGCCCGCTGGCTGATCCAACACCGGTTAGCAACTAACCCAAACCCGATGGGAGGCCCCGGCCTAGTGCCGGGGCCTCCCCGCTTCTCTCCACACCTCACGGCAGCGTCATAGCCCCAGTAGTCCCCAGACCGCTGGGTTGCGGGGTGAGGCTCAGCGAGGAAGGTCGCCATGATCCAGCCAATGAACAAGCGGCGCTCGGGACTGGCAGTGCTCGCCGTGGGTGCGTTGATCGCCTCGATCCTGGCCGCCGGAATCCTTCCGGCTGGGGCGGTGACCGACCGGCCCGATCACACCACACCGCTGTCGGCCTGCGTGGGCGACGCCGTCGTGGACCAGCTGTTCGCAGACGTGTCGGCGGGCCATGTGTTCCGCGATGCCATCAACTGCGTCGCCTACTACGACATCACCCATGGAACCGGTGACGGTTCGACCTACTCTCCTGAGCAGGACGTGACCCGGGCGCAGATGGCTGTGTTCATTGCCCGGGCCGCCGAGGTGGCCGGGGTCGAGCTCGACCCCGCCGGAGACGCTCGCTTCAACGACATCGCCGACATCTGGCAGGAGGCCCAGGACGCCATCAACCGGCTGGCCCTGACGGGGATGATCCCCTCAGGGGGCTCGTACCGGCCCAACGACCCCATCACCCGGGCCGAGATGGCCACCTTCCTGATCGGTCTGCTGCTGGAGGCCGCGCCGAACGTGTCCCGGGACTCCACCAGTGGCGCCATCCTGCTGGGCCAGCCCGGCTCGGGGTCGCAGGCCGACGACCGGTTCCCGGACACCGGCAGCACCGTGATAGCTGCGATCTATGAGCTGGGCGTGACCAGGGGCGCCAGCGCGGCCAGAGTGCAGGACCCCACCGAACCGCCGCTGGACCTCAACTACGAGCCCGACGCCACCGTCGACCGCGGCCAGATGGCTGCCTTCATCACCCGGGCCCTGGCCCACACGCCGGTGCGTCCCGCCGGCGTGTCGGCCCAGTACAACGGCGCCGACGTGATCGTGTCGGTGCGCGATGCCGCCTACCGGCCGGTGTCCGGTGCCGTCGTCGACGTCTTCTGGACACCCGCGGACCAGGCGGAACAAGCCCTTTCGTCGGACGGCACGTGCCGCGCCTCGGAGGTCACCCCGGCCGATCATTCCTTGCTCCGGTGCGAGATCGACGAGATCGACCCGGCTACCGACGCCGACGGCGACGCCACTGTCTCGGTCGTCGGCCTGCGCCGCGTGCCGGCCGGCGGCGCCACTGTGTGGGCTTGGACCGGCATGATCCCTGATGTCCTCGCCGCCGACACCGACCTGTACCGATTCGACGTGGCCGAGGGCGCCGACGCCGGCTTCGCCACGTCGACGCTCGTCACCACAACGTTCAGCGCCAACAAGGCCCGCTTCGGCAGCACGATCCTCTTCGTCGTGCAACTGCAGGACGTCATCGGCGATGTCGCCAATGGCGTCAACGGCCTCGATCCCGCCCAGTGGAATCTCACTGTGCGGGTGCCCGGCCAGGACCCGGTCGTGAGCTCGCTCGAATCCGGTCCGACGGGGAGAGCCGTCTTCTCGCTCAGCGTCGACGATACGAGCGTCGGCTCCGACGGCCCCGATGTCACAGCCAGATACGAGTTGGCCACCGCGGCCAACGCGCCGGCTCTAAGCGAGACCGTCGACGCCCGCGGGCAGGGGGCTGCCGCCGGCTCGGTGACCTTCAGCGACGACGCCCCCAGCATTACCGGCACCAACGCCACCGTCACCATCGACACCCGCGACTACGTACATGTCTTGAGCCACGGTGGAGCCAACGCCGCCACCGTCACCGTGCTCGATCAGTACGGCGACCCCTTCCCGGGCACCACGGTCAGCCTGTCGAGCTCCCTGCCGGGCGTGTCGCCCGGTGACGGCCAAGCGTTCGCGGTGGATCGCCGCGGCTCGCACCGCTTCTCCTACGAATACCTCGGGTCGGGCGGCGTCGCGGAGACCCTCACCGCCCGCTATGGGGTGGGCAACACCAACGCCGGCAGCGAAACGGCAACGGTGTACTGGGCCGCTGACGCCGGACCGCACGACGACGGCCCCGCTCGGCCGGTGCTGAGCGGTGACGTCACCCGGCGGCACATCGTTGTCGACGACGTCGAGAGCGGCGTGACTCCGGTGCTGCTGGAATACGACGACAACGACCGGTTCAACGTGTCCGGCGACCCCGTCTCGCTGACGGTCTTCGAGTCCGTGCTCGCCGATGAGCTCAAGCTCGAGACCCCGGACGCGGAACTGGAGTGGAGCGGTTACCGGCCCGGCAACCCCCGCCGCGTCGCCGAGTACAACCTGATCCCCTGAACTCAAATCCCGCTCCCTCCCCACCCCTAGGGTCGGCGGCCTTGGGTGTCGGAGGTCACCCCTGTGGCTACAGCGGCGTGGCTAGGCTGGTCCCCAAGCATTGAGTGGAGGGTTGCCGATGCTTCAGCGATTCAGCAAGATGCGTTCAAGATGGGCCACGTTAGCGGTCGGTGCGCTGGTGGCGTCACTACTGGCCGTCAACGCGACCACGGCGACCGCGGTCACCGACACGCCCGACGAGCGGGCCAGAGTGAACGTCTGCGTCGGCGAGGCCTTGGAAGACTGGGACTTCACCGACGTGTCCGACGACCACATCTTCCACGACGCCATCAACTGCCTGGCCCACTACGGGGTCACCATCGGCACCGGCGACGGCTCCACCTTCAGTCCCGAAGACCCCGTGGAGCGCTGGCAGATGATGCTCTTCCTGACACGGGCCCTCATCCCGACCGGCATTAATCTCAGCCCCGCTCGAGGCCAGAACTTCACCGACCTCGGCCACCTGAACGACGAGGCTCGGGACGCCATCGACCTGCTGGTCACCAACGGCATCGCCACGGCCACATCGGGCCGGACGTTCGAGCCGTTCGCCTACGTAGACCGGGCCGAGATGGCGCTGCTGCTGGTCCGCCTGCTCGACGCGGCCGGGGATGTGGTGACCTTCAACAACGTCGGCGACATCCTGCTCGACGCCAACGACGACGGCATCCAGACCGAGCCCGACGACTACTTCAAAGATGCCCGCGACCTGGTGCCGGTGGCCACCGACCAGGCGATCAGCGCCGCCTACGAACTCGGCATCACCACCGGTGTCGACCCCACACCGGCCGTCGGCACGGCCCAGCCCGGCCTCGACCTCTTCTACCGGCCGCGCAGCCCAGTGACCCGGGGGCAGATGGCCGCGTTCATCCTCCGCACCCTGGGCCATACCATGGCCCGCCCCAGGGGGCTCAGCGCCCAGTACGACGGCAGCGAGATCCGGGTGTCGCTGCGCGACGACGACTTCGAGCCCATCAGCGACGCCCCCATCGACATGTTCTTCATCGAGACCGAGGACGCCAACCGGGCGTTCCAATCCAATGGCCGGTGCCGCGACGTCGAGTTCGTGGACGGCGCCTACGCGTGCGAGATCGACGACTCCGACCTCACCACCGACGACGACGGCGAGGTCTCGCTCACCGTTCCCGAGACCGTCTTCGACGGCATCGACACCACGGTGTGGGTCTGGACCGGCCGCGACCGTGACGTGGCCGATACAGACGACACCGACCTCTTCCGGCTGGACATCGAGCCCTCGGAACAGACTCAGGGAGCCGCCAAGGCCAAGATCTCCACCGGGTTCAGGGGATCGAAGGCGCGCTTCGGCGACACCGTCACCCTCACCGTGCAACTCCAGGACTCCCGGGGCAACGATGTCCGCGTCGGCGAGGACGGCGAGCGGCCTGCCGAATGGGACCTCGTCGAGGAGGTACTCATCGAGGCAGCAGACGACGTCGACGGCGACCTTAACGGCACAGGCGAGAGCCTCTGGACCAGGAGCCAACCCAGGACGCTGAGGTCGGACTCCCGCGGCCGGATCACCTTCTCGCTGAGGGTCTCGGACCCCAACCGGGGTGCCACCGGGGACTCGCGCACCCGCACCTTCCTGCTGACGCCGGGAACCAACGCGCCCGGAGCCTTCGAAGCGGATGCGAACCTCAAGAAGAGTTCCGGCAGGACCGACGGCGACAGGTACTACCTGGAGTTCAGCGACGCCGACCCAGTCTTGGCGAATTCAGTGGTGACGATTACCACGACAGATCGCTACATCAACGCGCCGACGGGTGACTCGGCCCGCAACACCGCTGAGGTCACCGCCCACAACGAGTACGGCGAGCCTCTCTCGGGAGCCACGTTCACCCTCAGCAGCGACAAGTCGCAGATCACCACCCAGTCCTTCACCTTCAGTCGGGGGGTGCGCCGGGTCGCCTACAGCTATGACGGCAACGGCAAGGAGATCGAGACCCTCACCGCCACCGTCGATCCCGACGGCTCGACGACCACCTCGAACAACCTGGATGCGGTGAACGCATACGTGTTCTGGCCCGACCTCACCAGCGAGTTCAATTCCGCGGACATCACCAACTTGAAGGTGACCGGCACCCCCAAGAGGGCGTACATCCTGTTCGGCGACCTCGATCGCGATGAGATCATCGTCGACACCAATAACACCGACAACAGCGGAACCTGGCCCGTGGGGGTTGTGCCCGAGAGGGTGGAGTACGACGACAACGACCGGTTCGACGTGCAGGGCGCCAACGATGCAGAGCCGAGGGCCGTGCGCAACATGGAGATATTCGAGAGGGCCCTGGCCCAGTACCTCGCCGTCGCCCCCACCGCGGACGCTGGCACCGGCGCCTGCCTTGAATGGGAGGACTTCCGCCGGGAGCGGGACACAGCAGTGATCAGGCTCTGGCACACCTGCCCGTAAGGCCCCACCCGAAC
>VXNG01000206.1 GCA_009840695.1 Acidimicrobiaceae bacterium | reverse complement strand
CCCGTCGCAGGCACTCCTCTGCCTCCTCGGGTCCCCCGGTGAAGCAGTGCATCACGGTTCGCGACGGGATTCCCTCAAGGTCGAGCACGGCGAGCGTGTCGTCCCAGGCCGACCGGGAGTGGACCACCAGTGGCAGGTCGCTGCGGTTGGCCAGCTCCACCTGTGCTGCGAAGACCTGGCGCTGAACGGGACGCGGCGAGTGGTCGTAGTGATAGTCGAGTCCCGCCTCGCCCACAGCCACCACTTCAGGCCGCGCCATCAGAGCCTCCAGTCCGCCCAAACCGCCGGAGGCCTCGTGGGGGTGCACGCCCGCAGTGGCCCACACCCCCTCGTGGGCCTCGGCAACCGAGATCGCTCGGCGCGAGTCTTCCACATCTGTACCCACAGTCACCAACACGTCCACGCCTGCGGCATGAGCATCGGCGATCACCGGGCCGGCCGCGTCGCCAGCCGGGAGGTGGCAGTGGTGGTCGGCCCAGGCCACGCGCCGACGCCCTAGCGGTCCTGGTCCGCGCCGTTACCGGCGAGATCGATGGCATCCAGGTCCACCTTGGCGAACAGCGGCACGGGCTTGGGCACCGGTGTGCCCGGCGGCACGGCCGGGCGCCCCCAGCACTGAACCGGGCCGTACAAGTCGTCCAGGGCGGCCGTGGAGAACGGAAGATACGGCGCCAGGCCGGTGCGCACTCCGGCCACCGCCTCCAGCGCAGTCACCAACACGGTGGAGGCGCGGTCCGGGTCCTCCTTGGCGAGCTTCCACGGCTCGGTGGAGTTGAGATAGGCGTTGACCCGGGCGGCCGCCTCCATGGCGGCGCGGAGGCCGGCCCGCAGCTCCACCCGCTCGATGCAGTCGGCGCCCTGGGCCAGGGCGCCGTCCACCGCGGCCAGCAGGTCGGTGTCCTGGGACCGGCGATCGGTGGCTTCGGGGACTACTCCGGCCAGCGCGGACTGAGCCATCGACAGAACCCGGTTGACCAGGTTCCCCCAGGTAGCCACCAACTCATCGTTGATTCTCCGGCCGATCTCCTCGATGGAGATCTCGGTGTCGGCGTGTTCGGGCAGCGCCGCGGCGAGGGCGTACCGCAGAGCGTCGGGCTCGAAGAGTCTGAGACCCTCGCCGATGGTCAGGCCGACGCCCCGGCCGGCGGCCATCTTCGCCCCGGAGAAGGTCACGTACTGGTTGGCGGGCACGTTGTCGGGCAGGTGCAGGCCGCCGTAGCCCATCAACTGGGCTGGCCACAGCATGGCGTGGAACGGAATGTTGTCCTTCCCGACGAAGTAGACGTGGCGCGCGTCGTCGTTGTGCCACCAGTGCTTCCAGGCGTCGGAGTCGCCACTGCGGGCCGCCCATTCCTTGGACGCCGACAGGTAGCCGATCACCGCGTCGTACCAGACGTAGATGCGCTTGCCCTCGCCCAAGTCGTCGACGGGAAGCTCCACTCCCCAGTCGAGGTCACGCGTTATCGCCCGGTCCTGCAGCCCCTCGTTGGTCCAGCCGAAGCTGGAGTTGAGCACGTGCGGTCGCCATCGGCGGCGGGTCTTGAGCCAGGCATCGACCTTCTCGGTGAAGTCCGAGTAGCGGAAGTAGAAGTGCTCGGTCGGGCGCAGTTCCGGCACTGCACCGCTGATCTTGGACCTCGGCTCGATCAGATCGGTGGCGTCCAGGGTGGTGCCGCAGTGCTCGCACTGGTCGCCGCGGGCCGCGCCGTAGCCGCAGCGGGGACAGGTGCCCTCGATGTAGCGGTCGGGCAGGAACCGTTCGCCTACGGGGTCGTAGTACTGCTCAGAGACCCGCTTGTCGATATAGCCGTTCTGAAGCTGTACCAGGAACATGTCCTGGGTGACTTCGGCGTGGTTGGGGGTGCCGGTGGTGGTGTAGAGGTCCCACGAGATCCCGAGCATCTCCCACTGGCCGCAGAACTCGGCGTGGTAGCGCTCGACGATCTCGGACGGAGTGACGCCCTCGGCATCGGCCCGCACGGTGATGGGCGTGCCGTGGACATCGGATCCACTCACCATCAGAACGTCGTTGCCGGCGAGCCGCTGGTACCGGGCGTAGATATCCGCCGGCAGATAGGCCCCGGCTAGGTGGCCGAGGTGGCGGCTGCCCGACGCGTACGGCCACGCAACCGCCACTAGTACCCGCACCGCCATAAGGGGCCACAATATCCACAGAAGCCAAGGCCTTCCCCAGCCGGAGCATATTAGGTGCCGGGGGTCAGATTCATCAGATTGTAGACCCGCCGGCGCGAGGCTCCATGGGTGGCCGCAGCCGCAGTCGCGGCGTCCCGGCGGCTCATACCGTCCGCGACCAGAGCCTGCGCAGCGGCCAGGAGTTCATGGTCGGTGGCCTCCGGAGCGTCCTCGGGGGCTCCCTCGATCACGATCACGACCTCTCCCTTCACCGGGCCGGAAGCCCATTCGCACAAGTCGGAGAGGGTTCCCCTGACGACCTCCTCGTGAAGCTTGGTGAGCTCGCGGGCGACTACGCCCCGGCGGGGCGGCCCGCACGCCCCGGCCAGGTCCTCAAGGCAGGACCGCAGGCGGTGGGGCGACTCGTAGACCACGGTTGTGCGCCGCTCCCGCGAGATCTGCTCCAGGCGCTCGGCCCGGGCCCTGCCCTTGCGGGGGAGGAATCCCTCGAAGCAGAACCGGCCCGCGGGGAGCCCGCTGACCGCCAAGGCAGCCAGGCCGGCCGAAGGTCCGGGCACGACGGTCACGGTGTGGCCGGCAGCCGCGCACGCGGCCACGAGCTGGCCTCCAGGATCGGTGACCGCGGGCATGCCCGCGTCAGTCACGACGGCCACGCTCGCTCCTGCGGCCAGCAGTTCGCACACCTCGGCAATTGCTTCGGCCTCGGTGTGCTCGTCAACGCGCCGCAGCCGCGCCCCGCGCACCCCGGCGTGCTCGAGCAGCCGTCCCGTGCGCCGGGTGTCCTCGCAGCACACCAGATCCGCGGAAGTGAGAGCCTCCACCGCCCTCGGGCTGAGATCGCTGAGATTGCCGATCGGCGTGCCGACCAGGACCAGCGAGCCGCTCACTGCCGGATCTCCGACTCCGCGCCGAGAGGCCTCACCGCCGGATCTCTAACTCCACGCCAGGAGCCACTCCCCAACGCTTGAAGCTGCCTGCCTCTGCCTCGACCACCGAAGTAGCCCCCCACACCAGCCGTCCGACACGATTGGCCCGCATCGTCGTCACCCGCAGCACCCGCATGTCGGTGTCACAGTGGGCCACATCGATGGGGAAGCGCATGCCGAGGGAGTGAACCGAGCGGGTGCGCTCCAGAAGCAACGCTCCCTCAATCCCGTCGCGGCCAGACAGTCCCTTGCGGCGCTCCCGCCGAGTGGAAGCGATCTCAAGCGACGCGATGACCCGGCCGCCACAAACCAGCCACGGCATAGAGGTGAATCTAGCCTCGCGCGGAGCCCGCCTTCATGACTCGTCCGGGATACGGCCCCAAAGGAAGAAGCCGATCCAGGCCCCTGTCTCGCGGATTGCGAGCCCGGCGCTCGGCCCGACGCTCGATCATCAGCTTGCCCACCCGTCCGATCCGGTCGATGAGCTTCATCAGACGCTCTCGGGCCGCTTCAGCCACACCCGACAAGCCGGTGAGGGTAGGAAGCTGCCAGTCGCGCACGAGCACGGGCCTAAGAATCTGGTCGTGGTGGATGGCAAGGTCGTAGATGCCAGCCTCAGCGATGGTGCGAGCGTGGATGTCGAAGTCAGTGATGCCCACGCCGGGCATCGCGAAACCCTTCACCTGGTTCGCGATGGCCACCACGGCAGCCGAGGGCTCGATCTCCAGGGCGGCGCCCATGACGTCGCGGTAGAACAGGAAGTGGAGGTTCTCGTCGAAAGAAACTCGACGCATGATCGCCTTGCCGGCAGAGTCGGCGATGTGCTGCCCGGTGTTGAAGTGCGAGATGCGGGTGGCCAGCTCCTGCAGCGTCACGTAGGCGAGGCCCTCCAGCACATTGGGCGGCTCGGGCGAGCGGCCGCCCTGCACTTGGGCCATGCGGGCCCGCTCGAGGCTCACCGGATCGACGGCGCGGGTGACAGCCAGGTAGTCGTGGATTACTTGGCCGTGGCGACCCTCCTCGGCAGTCCAGCGCCTCACCCAATGGCCCCAGGCGCCGTCGCGTCCGAAGATGCGCTCGATGTCCCGGAAGTAGTAGGGCAGGTTGTCCTCGGTCAGGACGTTGACGAACAGAGCGCTGCGCGCCTCCTCGCTCAGCCCGGTCTCCTCGGGCGACCACTGGTAGTCGGCCGGATAGTCCTCTCCCCGACTCCAGGGCACCAGAGTGTGGGGGTGCCACTCCTTGGTCTGCCGGAGATGTCGCTCGTAGAAGATCTCGACGCTGGGTTCAAGGTCCGCGAGCAGCCGGACTTCGGTGTCAACGGACATGCCGCGTCAGCCTAACCACTGCCCCCAGCGCAGCGCAATGAAGTCTCGCGAGGCGCTGCGCCCGACGGCCGAGTCGCTTGCCGACATTTGGCGCGGCGCGCACGGAAGCTCAGACGTTGAACTTGAACTCCATGACGTCGCCGTCGGCCACGCGGTAGTCCTTGCCCTCGGATCGCACCAAGCCCTGATCCCGAGCTGCAACCCAGGAACCGGCCTCCAGCAGCTTGTCGCATGAGATCGTGTCGGCCCGGATGAAGCCGCGCCGGAAGTCGGAATGGACCGCGCCCGCGCACTCCACCGCCGACGCCCCGGCCCTGAAGGTCCAGGCCCGGCTCTCGTTGGGGGCCGTGGTGAGGAAGGTCCGGAGTCCGAGTAGGTGATAGGCGGCGGTCAGGAACCGGTCCAGAGCGCCGCGGCCGAGGCCCAGAGCGGACAGCATCTCGGGTCGCTCCGGCTCGTCAAGCTGAGCGGCCTCAGCCTCTAGCTGCACGCAAAGCGCCATGACCTCGGCCTCGCCCAACTCGGCCCGCACCGGTTCGGCCAAGTCCTCCGCGGCTTCGATCTGGTCCTCTCCGATGTTCATCACGGCCAGCACCGGCTTGTTGGTGATCAGGAAGAACGGGCGAAGGCCGGACCTGGTGTCGCCGTCGAAGCCGGCCCGGTAGAGCGGTACTCCGTCTTCGAGAACCCCCATCGCCCGCGCCAGCAAGTCGCGTCCGGCCCGCAGCGAGGAATCACCCTTGGCGGCCCGGGCAAGCTTGTCGAGTTGGCGGGTGGCGCTGTCGAGATCGGCCAGGGCCAACTCTGTCTCGAGCACTCGGAGGCTGTTGAGCGGGTCGTCATCGCCGGCGATGTCGGGGTCGGCAAAGGCACGCAGCACATAGACGATGGCGTCGGTGTCGCGAATATGCCCCAGGAAGGCGTTGCCCAGTCCCTCGCCCCGGTTCGAGCCCGACACCAGGCCGCCGATGTCGGTGAACTGCACGGATGCGTGAACGGTGCGACGGCTGTCGCTCATTTCCGTCAACTGGAGCAGGCGCTCGTCAGGAACCTTGGCCACACCCACGTTGGCCGACTTCGTGGAGAAGGCGTGCCGGGCCGCGACCGCGTCGCCGCCGGCCAGAGCATTGTGCAGCGATGTCTTGCCCGAATTGGGCAGCCCAACGAATCCGAATCGCTCCATTTCGGGCTCCGTGTCCTGCCGGCCGCATCGGCCGGCCGCCCAAGTCGCTTAGCTGTTGCGGCCCGCGTTGGGCTTGCGTCCGTGGTTCGCCTTCGATCGGCGAGCCTTGGCGCGGCGCTTGCTCGTACGCTTGGACATGGCACAACAGTCTACCGGCCAGGCATCCCGTGCTGGCACACTGGCCGAGTGCTGCTGGTTTACGACGGCAAGTGTGGGTTCTGCGTCCGGTCGGCTCGGTGGATCGATGCCCGCCTGCCCGCCAACGCACGGGTGGAGCCGTGGCAGTCCCTGGAGCTGGAGGAGCTGGGTCTGCGCCCGGATGAAGTAGAGGCGGCGGTCTGGTGGATCGATGACGACGGCCACAGCACGCGACGGTCCCGCGGCGCCGAGGCAATCGGACGGTCCCTGATCGCGGCCGGCGGGCTCTGGACCGCGGCCGGATTGCTGATCATCCACCCGCCCCTGTGCTGGCTGGCGCGTCCGGCCTACGCCCTCATCGCAGCCAACCGCCACAGATTGCCCGGCAGTCGGGCCGCGGCGCCATGACTGCCTGCCCCGACGACCGGTAGCGTCGAAGCCATGGAGCCTTCGGTGGCGCTTGGTCTTGCCGTGCACTACCTGGACCGCGAGCTCGCTCCCGCACCCAAGGTGCGAGCGTTCCAGAGAGCACTGGCCGTCATTGACGCCCTCGACGGCGCCGAGATTGCCAAGCGGGCCGCAGCCGGCACGCTCACCGAGGTCGACGGTCTCGGCCCCAGCACGGCGCGGGTGATCGCCGAGGCCCTTGCGGGTGTCGACGACGGGTACCTCGCCGGACTGGAGCAGCGGAGCCGGGTGCCCATCGGCGCGGGTGGTCCGGTGATCGAGCGCCTGCGGGGCGACTGCCACTGCCATACCACCTGGTCCGACGGTGGGGCATCGCTGCGGGCCATGGCCGCCACCGCGGCCGCCCTCGGCCACGAGTGGGTGGCCATCACCGACCACTCGGCCCGCCTCACTGTTGCCCACGGGCTCGACGAAGGCCGGTTGCGACGCCAGATGTCCGAGATTGCGCAACTCAACATCGAGATGGCTCCCTTCAGGATCCTGACCGGGATGGAGGTGGACATCCTCGAGGACGGATCGCTGGACCTGTCCGAGGAGTTACTCGCCGAACTGGACGTCGTAGTGGCCTCAGTCCATTCGAAGCTGAGAATGCCCGCGGATGAGATGACACCCCGCATGGTGGCCGCGATCGCCAATCCGCACACCGACATCCTCGGCCACTGCACCAACCGCAAAGTGGTCGGAGGCGGGCGCCCTCCGTCGTCGTTCGACGCCGACATCGTGTTCGCGGCCTGCTCCCGGTTCGACAAGGCGGTTGAGATCAACTGCCGGCCGGAGCGCCAGGACCCGCCCGAGGAGTTGCTGCGGCTGGCGGTGGAATGGGGATGCAAGGTGTCGATCGACACCGACGCCCACGCCACCGGTCAACTCGAATGGCAGCCGTACGGCGCCGACAAGGCGGTGCGCTGCGACGTGCCCGTCGACGACATCGTGAACACGTGGACGGCGAAAGCACTGCTGGAATGGGCCGGAAGCCACCCGCGGAACGGGACCGGCATCCATTAGCATTCGCTGCCTACAACGCCTGATCAACCCCTGGAGGAAGGCCAATGAGAAAGCCCTTGCTTGCGCTCACCGCGATCCTGCTGTCGTTTACCCTGCTTGCCGCCGCGTGCGGGGACGACGACGATGCCGAGACCGTCGCTGAGCCCGAACCGGCTGCAGCCGAATCGGAGCCGGCAGCTGAGCCCGAAGACGACCACGAGGACGAGGCCGACCACGACGACCACGATCACGACGAGGACGAGGCCGACCACGACCACGACGAGGACGAAGCCGACCACGAGGACGAAGCCGACCACGACCACGACGAGGACGAAGCCGACCACGACCACGAGGACGAAATGGCCGAGCCCGGGATGACCGATGTCTCCGTCGGCCTGGTGTTCGATATCGGCGGCCGGGGCGACCAGTCGTTCAATGACTCGGCCGCCGCAGGCATCGAGCGGGCCGCGGCAGAGCTGGGCATCACCTTCACCGAGGCATCGCCCGAGCCCGACGGCTCGAACCGGGGCGAGCTGCTGCAGCTGGCCGCCAGCGAGCACGACATCG
>VXNG01000237.1 GCA_009840695.1 Acidimicrobiaceae bacterium | reverse complement strand
CGGGTGCCTCCTGGGCCTCGGGCTCGGCCTCGGGTGGGGGCTCGGTCTCGGGCGCGTGCTCCTCCTCGGGCTCGGGCTCCGCCAGGGGCGCGGGTTCGGTCGCGGTTGTCCGAGGGGCTGCGGGCTCGTGCTGCTCTCGGGGCTCGGGTTCGGACGGGGCCCGCTGAGGGGCAGAGGGCTGGGGTTCGGCTGGCGGCGTCGGCTCGGCTGTGAGGGTGTCGACTGGTGCGAGCGGCGTCGGCTCGGCGGGGTAGTTGCCACAGCTGGCGGCGAGCAGGGCCAGCGCTACGACGGCCGCGACGATGGGGCCGGTGAGGGTGTGGGCGCGGTGTCTCATGGCCACGATTGTTCCAGGGGGGCATGACAGCTCCAGTGGCCTCATCGTCCACGCGCAACCTGGCTGCTGGGTGGGATGAAGGAATTGGCGTTGGTTCATCGGCGGTCTGTCACCGAGAGAGCCGCTATGGGTGCTCAGCACCGTTGCCGTTGCCGTGTTGTGAGGGCACAAGACCCTCGTGTTCAGCTCCAAGCTTCAGTGGCTGTAGCCCAATGCGTCAGTTGCTCGGTGGGCGTCGAGCTTGAGCGGAACTGTTGATGGCAACGGATGTTCTATCGTGCCTGTGCGGGGATTTCAACCTCGAGGCTCGGCCTCTTGCTTCGAACGCGTTCCTAGGACCGGTGAACGTGGTTCTGCACCCGTGCTTGAGAATCGCTTGCGGCGAGCGCAGTGTGTCGTGACACAAGCAGGGGCATCGTCGTAGGGCAGTCGCTTCACCGGCCCTAGCGCTGAGGCGCTGCCATGGGCGAGCTTGGAATGCGGCTCGTGACTGTCTACGGTGCCATCCGCCATCAACTTAGGGGTGCGCCACACCCCTTGCTCAAACCGAACCCAAGCGGGTTCCCGTCGTCATGGTCCCCTCTGGGGTTCGGTTTGAGCCGGAAGTTGATGGCAAAACGACTGGGATCCCGAGCCCCGGAGGGGGCCGCCTAGACCCGTCCTGGCCTCTGCCAAGCAGCATTGCCCGAGGCGGACGTTGGATCAATGGGCCCCGGTTGCGGTCCTTGGCTCGCCAAGTAGCCGCGCTTGACTCCACGGCGCGGATGGGACTTGTTGATCCTCATACCGTAGGTCGGTCGTTCAACCACACGTCTAGGTCTGAGCGCCGCCCGCCGATGGCTTGCGCACCCAACTGCAGCGCCTTCGGGAACTTGCCGGCCTTGCGCCAGCGGTCGATCGTCGGGCGGATCAGACCGACGTAGCGGGCGGCCTCACGGGGCCTCAGCACCTGAGCTTGCGGCTTGGCCGGGGTGTTGGTTGACACGGTTACCTCCAATGTCGGCAGGTTGGGCTAATGGGGACTGCGGTGACCGACGGCGTTGACGGTCAAACGGCTCGTTGGGTCTGCTACCACCGCGACGAAGATCCGGTAGGTGCGGGTCGTATCCGCCGATGTGGCCTCGAAGTCCACCGGTATCACCTCGATGGCGGTGCCGGTCACGGCTTGGGGCGTCCCGAGGCCGGTGAACTCCCAGCTGTCGTAGGCCACGCTCAACGGCGGCGCTTCGAAGTTCACCGCCGTCCAGCGTTCTGTTGATTCTCCGGCGAGCCAGGCGTCCAGGAAGCCTTGCGTCACCAGCCAGCGGGGATCGTCGCGCGCCGCGGTGAGGTTGTCTTTGGGCAGGCCCTCCCACTTCGGGTGCGGCGGCGCGGCTGTGGGCGACGGAGGAGCGGGGACCGTCCAACCGCGTTCTGTGTGCACCGAGGTGACCGCGACATGCTCGCCGCCGTTTAGGCGCACGGTCGTCACCGCGGTGTCGGGGTCCAGCCACCGCACCCGCACCACATCGGCCGGCTCGCCGGCCCAGCCCACCACCGCCGCCAAGCCCGCGGCGGCGGCGTTGAGCGAGTCGCTGCCGGCGCCGGCAGCCGCTGCGGTGTTGATGGTGGACGGGGTGCTGCAACGTGACAGCACCACCACCACGACCACCAGCGCCACCAGCGCGGCCAGCACCGCCAACGCTCTTCGCAGCCTCGATGTGTCATCTGGTGCGGTCACAGTCCCATCCCCATTGCCCGGCCCCTCGTCGGGGCTGTCTCGACGACTTCGCCCTCCCCGATGTCCAGCAGCGCCGCGATCTGAGCGGCAGCCTCCGCCTCGGAGCCGCACCCGGCGACGGCACGCTCCATGATCCGGCGCGCCACCCTCAGCCGCTCCTCGCGGCTGGCGATGTCGAACCCGGGCCCCGGCTACACTCCTTGAGCCACCAACGCGGCCTCAGCGGCCTGTTGGGCCTGCGAGGGCCTTCCCGCAGCCTCGGCGGGCTCGGAGGCGGCGCGGGCGGCCTCCTGGGCCTCGGTGGCGCCTCCCGCGGCGTCGGCGGGCCCGGGGGACGGCAGCAGCACCAACTGGCCTTCGGGCGTCTGCTGGGGTGGCTGTTCAGCGGCGGGGGTGCTCTGCTCGGCATTGTCGTCTCGGCTGCGGTGGGCCTCGATGCCGCCGACGATGAACGATGCCGCACGGGTCGCCGCGGTGGACGCCGCGTGGATCACCGCCGAGCCGTCCTCTGATCGCAGGGCCTGGGCCCAGTGCTTGAGATAGGCGGCGTGGTTGGCCACGGGCTCGTGCTCCAGGCCCAAGGTGTTGCACACAATCACCGCCCCCAACTCGGCCACCAGCTCCTCACGGGCTCGGGCGCCCTCGGCGATGGCGTTCTCCACCGACTCGAAGTACGGGCGCGACAGCCGAGACGAGTGCCCGGTCCAATGCACGTGCTCATGGGCCACCGTGGAGGCGTAGCCCCCCGCGGAATGGAACGCCTCGGGCACCGGCGTGTGGATCACGTCGGCGTTGATGCTGTAGAAGGCACGGCCGCCGCCGTCGTGGCGCCACTCCGCGCCCACCGCCCGGAAGGTCTCGGTGATCGACTCGTGATCCCACTGCGGGGCGGTGAACTCAGCGAACCGCTCATCGCGGGGGACCTCGCCCTCGACCTGTGAGGCGTTGAACACCGTGTGGACCCGCATACCCCACCGCGGCCGACTCTCGCACAGGCTGCCCCGTTCACAGTCGGGGTCCTTGCAGCAGCGGTACTCGAAGGCCCGCACGATATAGACGCCGTGGTTGCCGCGCTGGACCTGGCAATCGGCGCTCTGCCACTGGCGGTAGGTGGCCCAGGAGCCCGTCGGGTAGCCGAACTCGATGGCGGCCACCGCCAGCACCCACCGGTTCATTCCGCTGTAGACCGCACCGGAGACGGGGTTGTGGGGGATCGACGCCCCCAGCGTGTTCCACGACTTCGTCCACTGGCCGGGGTCCCCCTCGATGGCGTCGGCCATCGCGGCGGCGATCTGAGCACCGACGGCTTCCACTCGGTCCTGGTTGCTGGCCATCAAGTCGCCTCCTCACTGATCGGGATCGCGTCCTGGGGGTCTTCGCCCTCGGGGGGCGTCAGGTCCACGACGAACCCGGAGCGGTGCATGCCGTAGGACCCCTCGCCGTCGTTGACGACCCGCAACTGCTGCAGAACCGGACCAAACAGCGCCCCTTGCGGCTCTGGGTTCGCGTCAGCGGTCAAAGTCGCCGCCACCGAAACCGGACGCGCCGACGCCGGTAGCGGAGGCGTGCCCGCGCCGGTGGAAGCGCCCACCGCCGGACCCGGACCAGGCCCACCGACCTCGGCTGCGTCGCTGGCAGGGGGATGCCCGCTGAGCGACTGGCCAGGCGGCTCCAACAGGTCGGCAACCCCCAGCCGGGCGGCCAGGCCGGCCCAACTGGCGGGCCGGTCGGTGGCGGACTCGTCGGGCAGCGGCCCGAACATGGCGTCCCACCCCCGCCGCAGCCGGTCGCTCCCCCCAGCCCACACACGGAGACCGCGCGGCGTCACATCCCCCTCACCGGTCTCGGGCTCGGGTTCGACCAGGCGCACGTCGTCGAGGGGTTCGGGCTCGAGCTCGACTAGGTGAATGTCGTCATCGGCCAAGTGAACGTCGTCACCTGGCCCGGGCTCAAGGTCGATCAGGTGAATCTCGTCATCGGGTTCGGGGTTGAACAGCGATGGCTGGTCCTCGGGGCGCCGCTGCCGGTGACGCGTTGCCGGCTTGTGGTTCCCGTCGCCGCCGGTGGAGTGGTCCGGCTGCTGTGGCGCGGGCTCCGGGTGCGGGATCGGGGTTGGCGGGTGGATAGTGGGCATCCACCGTTTCGGGTCTGTGAGCTGTATCTCGAAGGGGTCGCGGTTGGCGGCGAGGATGCGGGCTCGGCCGGTGTTGACGGTGCGCCAGGTGTCGAGGGCGTAGTCGTCGTCGCCGCTGAGGTCGGCCCAGCGCCGCAGCGCCGAGGCGTCCGAGGAGCCGGGCAGGATCACCTTGGTCGGCAGATTTCCGACGACGGTGGTGGCTTTGTCGCGGCCCCATCCGCTGATGAGCTGGGAGACCTCCTGGATGCCGACGATGACCTGGGCGCGGGCCCTGATGGTGGACAGGACTTCGGGGAGGTCCTCGATTCGGGCGAGGTTGGCCAGCTCGTCGAGCGCGAACAGGGGCCTGTCCCGCTGCCGGCCGCGTGGGGGGTGGGTGCACTCGGTGACGTGGAACAAGTGCCTCACGACCGCCGCGAACACAGACCGGTAGGTGGTCTGGGTCATGTGGTCGGCCACCAGGAACAACGTGTCTTGACGGTCGGGGGCCACGGTGAGGTTCACCGGCACCAACTCGGCGTCGGGGTGGTACTCGGCGGTGTTGGTCAACGCTCCGGTGACCTCGCGGATGGTGACCTCGATGGAGCCCCAGATGCGGGGATCGTTCTCGGCCATCAACCGCAGGTCGCGCAGCGCCCGGCTGGCGTCTTCGCTGAGGCGGCCGTTGGGGCTGTCGCGCACCGCCGCCGCGAACTCGCCGTTGCTCTTCTTGGAGAAGAACACGCCCTGGACGTCGATCATCCAGCGCAGCGCGACGCGCAGCGGCTGGCCGAGGTCGGTGGCGATCAGTAGCACCGAGGCGAGCACTTCGCCCGCGAGGGTGGACCAGATGCCCTGGGAGCCTGCGTCATGCGCCGAGGAGTGCGACACCAGGAACTGGGCCAGCAGCTTGGCGTGGTTGTGGGTGGGGTCTTTGGCGAGGAGGCGGATCGGGTCCCACACGACCGGGGTGATGCCCGCTGAGCGCATCCAGGGCCACAGGCCGCCGCCGGGATCGAATCCGAAGCTGCGGCCCCGCAGAGACCGTTGGGCGGCGGTGTAGTCGGCCAGATCGGTCTTGACGGAGGTCGCCACGACGGGCCCGGGCCAGTTGGCGACGTTGGGTCCTATCAGGTGCCGGGTCTTGCCCGAGCCGGTGGGGCCGACCACCAGAACCGGGAGCCCGTCACCGGCGACGGTAAGGCGGTGGCGTTCTCGGCCCAGCAGCACGCCGGGCCCGGGCCGCTGCGGGGTGTAGGGGGGCCGCAACGGCCAGCGGCGGCTCCGGAACTGGCGCGACGGGCGGCGCTCTCGTGCGACCGCTCCCAAGGAGGTGGGCCGCCCCGCTTGCCACCACTGCACCACCGTCGAGGCGGCGGCAGCCATTGTGGCCAGCGTGGCCGCGAAGATCATCCACAGGTACGCGGCCGGTGCCACCGCGGCGGCGTCGGAGGACAGCAGCCACGCCTCATCGAGCCGGTAGCCGCCGGAGAGAGCCATCCACAGGGTGTGGACGGTGACGGCAGGGGTGGGGGCGACCAGGTCGCCCGCGGCCCATCCACCGGCCGCGAGAGCGGCGGCCATCGCGGCCCAGCCGACAGCGAAGCCCGCCGGTGCGAGCCACACCCAACGCGTCTCGGCGTCGTCGCTGAACCAGGGCGTCGCGCTGGACTCAGCCGATGCGGGAGCGGGTGTCGGCTCGGTCACGTCACGCACTCCTCGTACAGCTGCCACTCCAGATCAGCGGCCGCGGCCGCGAACGCGGCGGCCTGGTCGGGGTCCTCCTCGGCCTCGGCGGCCTCCCGCAGCGCCGTGATCTCTGCCGCCAAGGCCTCAGGCGCGGCGGCCCGTTCCGATTGCCAGAGCCCGAAGAGCCGCTGCGGGCAGGCGTCGCGGCCGTCGGGGTCGATCAGCTGCACGCGCAGCGTGGCGCCAGTGGCGGCTCCGAGGCGATGCCCGGCGCCCGGCGATGGCGCAGGGTCGTCGGTGCGCACGCCGCACAGCAGCCACAGCCAGCCCGCCGCGGTCAGCAGCCGGGCGCAGTCGCCGTCGGCGGTGACCGAGCCGGCCTGGGGGGCGTACACCGGCGCGGCCCACACCGACGGCCCGGTCACGGTCCTTGACCCGGGCTCGGTCCAGTTCGGGTGGTCGGTGGGCACGAAGTGGCTCCACCATCGCGGCGGCGACGCCGCCGCAGGCTGGGGTATGGCCGCGGTGGGCAGCGGCCACGCCACCGGTCCCATCGCTGGCACCGCGCCGTAAAGGGTGCCGTCGCCGGTGGCGGCGACCCCTGCGGGGACCCGCACCGGGGCGGCGTAGCCGACATCGCCGAGGGGCTCCCACTGCGGCACCGTCGCCGGGGCGGGATCGACCCGCCACGAACAGCCCGTCGCGCAGCTCACCGCGGCCGGGTCGCCGCCGAGGTGCTCGGCGATCGAGCCCAGCACCGTGCCGCCGTCGGTGGTGCTGGGCACATATGGGAGCGGCGCCGTCTCAGGCAGCCGGCCGGCGTGACGCTCCTCGACACCGGCGGTCACGATCTCGCCCAACTCTGCCAGCACAGCGTCGACGTAGGCGTCGCTGTGGTTGTACGCGAACACCGCCTCTGACGGGGTCCGGCCGTGGCCGGCGACGCACAGATACCCGGACGCGGTGGCGGTGGCGTCCCAGAGGTTGTGGGGGTCCACGATCCCGTCGGTGTTGCCGTCGACGCCGGCGTCCACGACGGTGGAGGGCAGCAGCTGCATCGGGCCGACCGCCCGGTCCCAGACCGGGTCGAGGTCGAAGCGGCCGTTGTCGGTGTCGGGGACCGTCGCCAGCCCGGCCGTGGTGCCGTCGAGTGCTGGGCCCAGCACGAGGGGCCACACGTCACCGAAAGCGTTGACGCTGCGGCCGGTGGCGTGGCTCGACTCGACCCCGCCCACAGCCGCTACCAGACGCCAGTCGGCTCGACGCCACGGGTCCGCCAGCGCGTCGCCGCTGAGCCGGATCGTTCCGTCGGGGGCGCACCACACCCGGCCCGCCACCGTGTATGCGGCCCACACCATCGGCTCAGCCCCGAACCGGGCGCCCGGGGTGCCCTCTACGCCGGCTGCTGCGCCGCTGGGGGCGCCACCGGTGAACGCGACCAGCGCCAGCACAGCCGCGGCCGCGGCGGTGGCGGCGATGCGCCGCGCCGCCGGGCTGTGTCCCACCCGTCGCAGGGCCTTGCCGACCAGCTTGGCGATCGCCTTCGGGTCGCCGCTGAGGGCCAGAGCGCCTTCGGCGCCTGCACGGCCCGCCGCCTTGAGGCGCGCCACGCCGCTAGTGGCCCTCCCTGGTGCTTCGCTGGGGTCGCTCACGGCGTCGTCCCTCTGTCTGGTTCGGACGGCCTGGACTCGGGCGGCGCTGTTTCTGCCGGCTTCGCTGGGGCTGGTTCGGGAGGGGGCTCATGTCGGGGCTCGGGCCCCGCAGCGGGTTCTGGTGCTGTCGGCTCGGGCCGTCGCACCGATCCGGATGGGGCCGGCTCGGGTTGAGGGTCCGTCTCAGAGACGGGAGGCTCGCTGTGAGGTCCCGCTGCTGGGGTCTGCGGGGGAGGAGTTGCGGGAG
>VXNG01000250.1 GCA_009840695.1 Acidimicrobiaceae bacterium | reverse complement strand
GCCCGCGTACCGGATCGGCAGCGGGATCAGCGAGTAGGCGACGGCCGCCCCGGCAATACACGCCGCACCGAGCGCGTTCCGTCGACGCGGCAGCATCACGACGGGACCCTAGCCCACTAGGCGCT
Organism: Acidimicrobiaceae bacterium; assembly: GCA_009840695.1. The sequence continues at coordinate 7,697 of VXNG01000250.1, read as the reverse complement.
GTCCACGACTCCACCACTGTCGGCGGCGCCTCGTCCGCTGCTGTGGACGCCCACCGCGCCTACCCAGCGACCCACCCGCTGAGCGGCACGCCTCAGATAGCCTCATCGATGTCCAAGACCAACCTGGCCGAATTACGCGCCAAGTTTCGTTCCATCCCGCCCGAGTAGCTCAGTTCGGCAGAGCAGCTGTCTTGTAAACAGCAGGTCGCAGGTTCGATTCCTGTCTCGGGCTCTCAAGACCCTGATCACCTGAACGAACGCCCCAGAACTAGCTGGTGATTGCCTCCGTGGTCGCCGGATCGAAGAAGTGGATCCGATCGGTCATTACGTTGATCTCAATCTGCTCACCCACGCGCGCTCTCGACAGAGGGCTGCACCGGGCTACGCATCTGGTTCCGGTGCCGCCAGCAGGTGTAGCAAGGTCTTCGAGGAAGTCAGGATCCCCGCTACCGACGGGTGCAGCGTCGATGTCGAAGTGGATGAGGGTCTCAGCTCCCAGTGCCTCACGCACTTCTACCGATGAGGCCAATCGCATCACGGAGGGATGGCTGGATTCCAAGGCCGCGTCCTCGAGATCTTCGGGCCTGATGCCGACAAGCACTCTCTCCCCGAGATAGGCACAAAGCGGAGGCGTGCGACCAAAGATGTCGGGCGGTAACTGGAGCCGTTGGTGGCCGCACTCGATCACCGGACAGTCGACCCCATTGGTCAATCGAGCCTCAAAGAGGTTCATGGAAGGGGACCCAATGAAGGCAGCCACAAAGACGTTTCTTGGGGAGGCATAGAGAGCCTCGGGCGAGTTGACCTGCTGCAGGACACCGTCCTTGATCACGGCTACCCGATCGCCCATCGTCATCGCCTCGACTTGATCGTGGGTGACATAGAACGTCGTCACCCCCAACTGGCGCTGCACTGACGCGATCTCGGCCCGCATCTGAACCCGCAACTTTGCATCCAGGTTCGACAGCGGCTCGTCCATCAGGAAGGCTGACGGCTGACGTACTAGAGCGCGGCCCATGGCGACGCGCTGCCGCTGACCGCCGGACAGATGAGCCGGCTTGCTGTGCAGATACTCACTCAGTTCAAGCACGCCAGCAGCGTCGGCCACCAGTCGGCTCCGTTCCACCTTCGGCACCCCCGCTAGCTTCAACGGGAACGCCATATTCTCGGCTGCTGTCATGTGGGGATACAGGGCGTAGTCCTGGAAGACCATTGCGATGTCGCGGTCGCGCGGTGCGTAGAGATTCGTCACTTCGCCGCCGATCCGCAACTCGCCTCCTGTTATCGACTCCAGGCCCGCGATCATGCGCAACACAGTCGACTTGCCGCACCCGCTGGGACCCACGAGGACTAGGAACTCTCCGTCGGCAAGTGACAGTGTCAGTTCGTCCACCGCCCGGAACCCGTTCGGATAGACCTTGGTAATCCGGTCCAGATCGATCTCAGCCATTGAGGCTCTGCCTGCGGTCGCCGCTAGTGACGCGAGTCCTCATCCCTTGATTGCTCCTGCAGTGAGACCCTCAATGAGTTGCCGTTGTACGAAGAGGAACACGAGCACCACAGGGAGGCTCACAAGAAACGACGCAGCCATCATGTCGCCCCACTTCACGCTCAACTCCCCGACGAAGGCGTTGACTATCCCGACTGGCAGCGTCCGCTTCTCTGGGGAGGTAATGAGCGTTAGGGCCAGGACGTATTCGTCCCAGGCCACCACGAAGGCCATGAATGCCGTTGCGACGATACCGGGCATCGTCAGAGGCACCGCCACCTTGTAGAACGCCTGGAGGCGGGTGCACCCGTCGACCATTGCGGCGTGCTCCATGTTCGGCGGAAGCGTGTCGAAGAAGCCCTTCAGCAGGTAGATCGTGAACGGCAGCGCAAGACTCGTGTTGGCCAGAATCAGAGCTAGACGGGTGTCCAGAAGGCCGAGGTCCCGCAGCAGGATGAACGACGGGATGGCCAGCATTACGCCGGGGAACATCTGCCCGGCCAGCAATAACACCAGCAGGACCTGGTTGCCGCCGGCGGTGAGGTACCTGGAGAATCCGTAAGCAGCAAGGGTGCCAAGCACGGTCGCCAGGAGGCTCACGCCGAGAGCCACCACAGTGCTGTTCCACAACAGGGTGAAGAAGGGCATCTCCTCGGTGAGGGCGGAGTCGTAGTGCTCCAGTGTCACCGGGTCGGGAATCCACTGGGGAGGCAGCCGCGAGAGATTGCCCTGTGTCTTGAGCGATGTGGACAGCATCCAGAGCAAAGGAAACAGCGTGGCAACACCGAAGACCGCGATCAACGACCACCGCAGTCCGCGCGCGCCCCGTTTCTCCGGGCCGGGTGCAGGCGGCTCAACGATCCTCCCTGATGGAGGTGCCACTGTCTGATCCGTCATCGGTCCGACGGGCGGTTCACTCGAAGGACGATGATCGTCAACACGATGAGCACGGCCATCCATACCGTCCCTAGAGCAGCCGCCAACCCGAAGTCGAATCGCTGGAACGCCAGCCGGTACACCCATATCGCGGTGGTCGTCGTGGAGAATCCTGGCCCTCCCTGCGTCAGCAACCACAGCGGCGTGAACTGCTGCATCCCGAACATCACCGACAACAGCGCCAAGGTGATGAGAACGGGCCGCATCGATGGCAACGTCACGTGCCAGAAACGACGCATCGGTCCCGCGCCGTCGACGCTGGCCGCGTCGTACAGGCTGGCGGGCACCCGGCTGAGCCCAGCCGTGATCATAATCATCTGGAACGCGGCCCCCTTCCAGACGAACAAGAGCACCACCGGCAGAAAGGCCCAGGTTGCGTCAGAGAACCACGGACGGAATCCGTCGATCAGACCAGCCGCGTCCAGCAGATAGTTCACGATGCCGAACGTGCTGTTGAACATCCAGAGCCACAGCAGCGAAAGGACGATGGTGGGCATCACGTAAGGCAGTAGGAACAAGGTGCGCAGGAGGCCTCTGCACCTCCTCACACCGCGCAGGGTCAAAGCAAGGGTGAAGCCCGCTGCGAACGAGCCAGCCGTGATGGCGGCAACGAACACAGCTGTGTTGCGCCAAACCTGCCAGAAGTTGGGTTCGTCAAGGATCAGCTGCCGGTAGTTCTCGAGCCCCACATAGGGGGTGTCGCCCGGATTGATGAGAACCACATCCTGAACGCTGAGCTTGACCGCTTGCAGCACCGGGTAGACGACGACCAGCAGCAGTAGCACGACCGCCGGGCTGACCAGCGCGACGCCGAAGGCTCGATTGCTCATTAGGACGCGTCGACGCCGGCTGCGCATCACAGTACTTGGCGCGGTCGCGCGCGAATCGCTCATCTACACCCCCGCCTGTCCCGCCACGCCTCGGGGAGCGGCGGCACCAAGCCGCCGCTCCCCGCAATGCACGGCCGGGATCAGTCCACCACGACCCGAACGCCATGGCCACAGCCAAGACTGGCTCAGGGCTCGTCGAATTCCCGTAGGACTCTGTGGCTGCCGTTACTGGCCGAGGATGCGCCGGCTGGTATCGGCGGCTCTGGCCAGTGCTTCTTCGGGATCCCCTCCCGCCAGGGCTTCTTGGACCGCCGTTGCGAGAGTCGTCGCCACCACGGGCTCCTGGGGATGCAGGGGCAGCGTCCGGCCGTTCTCAAGCGCAGTGAGGAATGGCGTGTAGTAGGGGTCGTCGAATATGGCGAAGCCCATTTGATCCTGGAACACGGGTGTCGATCCGAACACTTCGGCCCAGGTCTCCTGATGCTCAGCGTTGGACACCAGGAAGTCGATGAACGCCATCGATTCCTCCGGGTGGTCGCTCTGCTTGAAGATGGCCCACACATGGCTCGACACCGACGGGATGGAGGTCCCGTCTACGCCGCTGGGCCATGGCGCAACTCCCCAACTGTCGTCGAACGCCTCACCCTGGCCGCTCAGATCGCGGAGGATCGACCTGATCCAGGCTGCCTCACCGAGGAAGGCCACCTGCTCGTTGGCGAACACCTCCCGGGCGGCGTAAGTGTTTATTCCCACCGTGAGCGCGTCGCCGTTGGAGGCTTGAAGGTCCGCTAGGGCGGTCAGGGCCGCCACTGCCTCGGGGCTGTCGAACACGACGTTGCCCTCACCGTCGAAGACGTCTCCACCGTAGGCCCATATCCAGCGGTAGAGCTGCTGACCGGCGCCAGCGCCGTTGCTGAAGTCCGCGCCGAGCCCAATGATGTCGCCATCTAGGGCCGCAATTGCGGCGATCTGCTCTTCGAACTCGTCGAAGGTCGCGGGAGGGCCGTCGTAGCCGGCCTGCGCGAGGATGTCCTTGTTGTAGACGAGGCTGAACCCGAAGACATACCAGGGAAGAGCCACGAGTTCGCCATTGAAGGTGTACGGATCGAGCAGAGAGCCCCGTGCCCATTCGAGGCTGGAGAGAGTGTCCACTGGTACCAGATCGTTCATGGGCTGCAACGCCCCCTGGGCAGCCAGGGAGGGGACCCAGAACTCGCTGAGCAGAGCCACGTCGGGCGCGTCGCCCCCGGCAGCCCGGACCGTGAGGTTCTCCAACGTCCCGAACCACGGGAGGTCGACCAACTCGACCTTGATGCCGGGATTCTTCGCTTCGAAGTCAGCGACGATTTCCCGGAAGGGAGCGCCGAACTGCTCCTCCGTGGTGTGCCAGTTGGTTACTTCGATGGTGACCGGCTCCGGCTCAGAAGGCACCGCCGGCTCGGGCTCGGGCTCTGCAGGTGCCGCGGCTTCAGGCTCTGGATCAGCAGGCGCCACGGGCTCCGGGGCCGGCTCCTGGACCGATGCGTCACCCGCATCATCGCCACAGCCTGTGGCGCCTGCTCCAAGCACCGCTAGCGCCGCGAACACCGCCAGCATCTTGAACACTCTCAGCTTCATGGTTCCCTCCTCATAGTCAGGGTTGTGTTGTCGAACCCGGCAGGGCTCTTGCCCGTAGCGCCAGTACATGGCTCCATCCCCTACTGCTCGGGGTCGAACCGCGATTCGGCTACGAGCGCTTGGACCTCGGGATCCAAGATCGCGGTCATGGTCTCGGCCATCTCGTAGAGGTCCCGGTTGCGATCTCGCAACTGCGAACCGCGCCAAGTTGCCTCCTCTACGATCGAAGATTCGTCGATGAGTGTCAGACGGCCGCCCCGGAGCACGATGCGTCCGCCGACGACGGCTGTGTCGACACCACGGCCGCTCTCGAAGAAGGCGAGCCGGGTATCGATGTCGGTGAGCGGAACCAACCACGGAGACGCCAAGTCGAGGCAGATGAAGTCCGCCTCGCGCCCTGCTTCCAGCGAGCCGATCACTTCCTCGAAGCCCAGGGCCTTGGCGCCGCCGGTGGTGGCCATTCGCAGGGTCTCGGTGGCGTACACCCAGTCCGCGGGATTGGGCTTGCCTATCCGGTGGACGAGGCTCGCCAGTCGCATGGCGCCGAAGATCGACTGATCGGTCGCGCTATCGGTGCCCAGCGCCACGTTCAGGCCCGCGTCGAGCATCCGTCTGATGGGCGCCAGCGCGCCGCCGAGGCGAAGATTCAATTCCGGGTTGTGGGCGACAGAGACCCCCTTCTCGGCGAGCACGTCGATCTCGGAGTTGGTGACCCAGATGACGTGAGCGAGGACGAGGCGGTCGTTGAGGAAGCCGATGCGCCCCAAGTGTTCGATTTCGTCACAGCCCCACACGCTGAGAGCGCTGGTTCGTTCCTTGAGGTGCTCGAGCATGTGCAGCGTGGCAACCGTGTCGAACTCTTCGGCCAACTCCGCCAGGGTGCAGAGCAACCCGTCCGAACATCGCAGCGCAGTGCCGGATGCCGGCGAGACGGAGACCACGTCCGACCGAGCCCTCCAGTCGCTTGCGGCGTCCCGATAGATCGCCACCTGCTCCGCCAGCGGAGGAGACGTGAGATTGTTCGACATCTCCAGCGCCAACTCGGGAACTTCACCGAGATGGTCCGGCAAGATCGTCACCGACTCACGGTCGACGAAGTCATAACACACCCGGGCTCTCATCCCCAGGTCGTCGTAGGCGCGGGCCGCGGCCGAGACCGCCGAACGGGGCGGGGCCCCGCCGAACCACATCTGGTCGATGATCGTGGTCACGCCGGACCGCAAAGCCTGAATCCCGTTGAGAGCAGTACTCACATAGACGTCACGATCGTCTCGGTTCATGCCGTGGGCGTAGCCGTACCAGAGCGCGGTAATGACGTTGGTGTGGTCTCGCGAGCGGGCCAGCTTCGACAGAGCCGACTGCGAATGGCTGTGAGCATTGACCAGGCCGGGCATCACGAGCATTTCGCTGGCGTCGATCACCTCGTCGATGCTCAGGGGAAGCCTTAGAGATCCGACCGGGCCGACGGCATCGACCCTGCTGCCGACCACGAGCATGTCGCCGCGGTCGAGCACCGTGCCCTGCCTGTCCATAGTGACGATCAGGCCGCCTTGAACGAGCAACGTGGCTTCGTTCGCCATCACTGCTGGCCCTCGGTGCCGGCTAGGGCACCGAGCCATTCTGGGTATGTTCCGAAGAGAACACCGAAGCGCTCGATGATCTCGTCGAGAGAGGGTGCCCCGAGTCTGAGCTCCCGTCCGCTCGACGGCGAAGCTGGCCAGCGCAGTGCCGAGACAGGCCGCTTCGATCGTGGTGGCCCCTCGAGCCAGAGCCACGGCTGCGCCCCCCGCGTAGGCGTCGCCCGCACCTGTTGGATCGATCGTGGACGGGATGTCGATCGCCGCGACATCCCGGCTGCGGGCATCAGGCTCGCACACCGTGCTGCCTCTCGATCCGCGCGTGACGAAGAGCGTCACTCGGGCTTCGCGGGCAAGCTGGGCTGGCGTGTTACACCCTGTCTGAGCAACGGCCACAGCGACCTCCGTCTCGTTGCCGATGGCCACATCGCAGGCGAGAAGCAACTCCCGGTCCACTGTCTGAGGCGTGCCGCAGATGGCGAGAACGATGCGGGCTCGACTCTGGCCAGCCCGCATCGCGAGGTCGGCGTGTACCTCGCGCATCGAGTCGTCCTCACCGCCGCCGACCAGCACCACCGCGTCGCAGTCATTGAGCACCTCGTCGCCAAGCGATGCCGCCCGCGTCATGTCGACGGGATGGAGTGCGTCCATACAGGCGTACTTGGTGCCATCAGGTGCATGGATCGTGTAACAGCGTGGTGTGAGTGCGTCCTCGTCAACGACGAGGTGATCGAGGCAGACCCCCATGCGGCGCAAGTACGTCTGATACTCCAGCGCGTCGGCATCAGTGGCTGTAACCGACAGCAGAGTCGTCTTTGCTCCCGCTCGCCTGGCTGCGACTGCGATGTTGGCCGAGCACCCTCCGGGATGGGGAGCCGAGTAGTGAGAGTGAAGGTCTAGCGCTCTGACGGTTTCGCCCGGCGCGGGAAGCTCGGGCACGAGAGCCACGTGATCTAGCAGCAGCATGCCACCAGCGACGACGATGGCCGGTTGGCTCATGGTCCAATGGGCATGGGACTTGCGGAGCGGCCCCATGTCTCGTTTATGGCATCCAAGAACTGACGTGACACGGTCGAGAAATCGAAGTCGTTGACCGACTCGATGAGGTCGCTGTCCTCGTCGGCTATTCCGCTTCGTCCGCACCTCGCTCCGGGGGTAGCGGCCCCCAGAGCCCCCCAGGTGTGGCAGGGGGCCCCGGCGATGGTCGCAAAGGGCCGGGGGCGGTGGGGGTATAACAAATACGCGCCC
>VXNG01000160.1:7534-7859 GCA_009840695.1 Acidimicrobiaceae bacterium | reverse complement strand
GGGGTGGCGGCGGACGAAGTTCCAGTGGTCGGCCAGCATCTCCGCCAGGTCTCGGCGGGCTTGCCAGCCGAGTTCGTCACGGGCTCGGGTGCAATCGGCCCAGGAGGCCTCGATGTCGCCGGGGCGGCGCCCGGCCATCTCGTAGGGAATCGGCGAGCCGATCGTCTCAGCGGCCGCGGCCAGGACCTGCAGCACCGTGCTGCCCGAGCCGGTTCCCAGGTTGTAGACCCGGCTGTGGGCCGGGGTGATGTCGGTATCCAGGGCAGCCACGTGACCCTCGGCCAGGTCCATGACGTGCACGTAGTCGCGCACCGCGGTGCCGTCG
>VXNG01000160.1:0-7524 GCA_009840695.1 Acidimicrobiaceae bacterium | reverse complement strand
GACCTGCATGATCCGGGGCACCAGGTTGGCCGGCTCGCCGGACGGATCCTCCCCAATCAGCCCCGACGGGTGCGCGCCGACCGGGTTGAAGTAACGCAGCGAGATCACGCTCATCTCCGACGCGGCCGCGGCGCCGGCCAGTATGCGTTCGCCCATCAGCTTGGTCTCGCCGTAGGGGCTCTCCGGGGCGGTCGGTGAGTCCTCCGTTACCGGCAGCGCCGACGCCGCCCCGTAGACGGTGGCCGAGGAGCTGAACACCAGCCGCCGGACACCCTGGTCGATGGCCGCGGCGGCCAGCGAGATCACCGATCCAAGGTTGCTGCGGTAGTAGCCGAGGGGATCGCTGACCGACTCGGCCACGCTCTTGCGGGCGGCGAAGTGGACTACCGAGTCGATCGGGTGCCCGCCGAAGACCGCGTCCAGGACCTCCGGATCGCCCGCCTCGCCCTCCACAAACGGAAGGTCCGGGCGGGTGAGGCCTCGGACGGCGTCGACCGCCCGCCGCGAGGCGTTGGAGAAGTCGTCCAGGATCACCACGTCGCGGCCGGCGTCGTGCAATGCCACCGCGGTGTGGCTGCCGATGTAGCCCGCGCCCCCGGTGACCAGCGTCGCCATCAGGCTGCCTCGGGCGCTCGGGCGCCCGACAGGGCCGCTCCCGGCTCCACCGCGAACCCTTCACCGATCAGGGTTCCGTCCGCAACCCGGGCACCCTGCCCGACCGTCGCACCCGACCCCACCACGGAGTCGAGCACCATGGCGCCCGCCTCGATCACCGCACCCGAGTGGACAGCCGAGCCTCGCACCACCGACCCTGCCCCCACAACGGCGCCGGCCATCACCACGCTGTGCTCAACGACGGCCCCAGGATCAACCGAGGCATCTGCCGACACCCCGGCCGCTGGCAGTCCCCGCCGGCCGTCGAGCAGATCGAGTTGGACCCGCAGGTACGTCTCGGCGGTGCCGGCGTCGACCCAATAGGTGTTGTGTCGCAGGGCCCACAGGGTGCCGTCGGCAGCCATGGCGGGGAAGATCTCGCGTTCCACCGACACCCGGCGCCCGCCGTCGATCCGCCCGATCACCGACGGCTCCATGAGATAGGTCCCCGCGTTTATCCAGCGACTGGGCGCGGGCGGCGACGGCTTCTCCACGAAGGCGGTGACACGCCCGCCGGCGCCGGTCACCACCACGCCGTAGCGGGACGGGTCCCCCACCTCGATCAGATGGATGGTGGCCTCGGCTCCGGCTGAGCGGTGCCGACGCAGCATCTCGCCCACGTCCAGGTCGGTGATCACGTCGCCGTTGGCCACCAGGAACGTGCCCGGGGCCGCGCCCATGCCCGAGGCCTCGTAGGCGAAGCGGATGGCGCCGGCAGTGTCGAGCGGCTCGGGCTCCACCACGCAGCACAGCTTCACCCCCGCGCAGCGCCCGTCCGGATAGGCCGCCCGGAAGGCGTCGTCGTGGTAGCCGAGCGCCAGGACCACCCTGTCCACACCGTGGCGTCCCAGCCCGGACACGACGTGCTCGATCATGGGCCGGTCCAGCACCGGCAGCATCTGTTTGGGAGTGGTGAGCGTGAGGGGACGCAGTCGGGTCCCGAAGCCTCCGACGAGCAGGATCGCCTGCACCCCGGTGCCCCGCTCTATGGGGTGGGCGGGGCGTCGGTCGGGTCGAGGTCGGTTTCCGGCCCGGTGGAGAGCAGGTTCCCCGCCGAGGCCGCCAGAGCGGTCTGGAGCCGGTCCTCGGGCGGCGGCGGGATCTCGGCCCCGACCGGGACGCGGGCGAACGTGAACGCCTCCAGATCTCCCAGCAGGCGGACGTCGCCAAAGTCATCGGAGTAGGTGTCGGTGGCCTCGTAGATCTCGGACAGCGTGCTGACGGGCTCGTCGGCACCGGGTGCATCCGGGTCAGGATCGATCCGGGTGAAGCGCACGGCCCTGATCACGGTCGGCTCGCCGTTGCAGTCCGAGCCGGCCTCCAGCACGCCGATCCCGGGCCCGCTGATCTCGTCGTCGGTGATCCTCGCCCCCATCGCCTCGAAGAACACGTCGAGGTCGGCCCGATCTCCCGCGGCGGAGCTGTTCCACGGGTGGATGTGGACCACGCCGTCCTGATGGGAGTGGATGCCGTCGGGATCCGCGGCGCTGGTGAACGCAGGCAGGAACCGGTCGCAGTCGTAGATCGCGTAGGCCGAGTGCCAGTGGTCGTTACCCACCCGCGGCGACGCCGCAGGCGTGCGCGACGAACGTGCGAAGACCACCAGGGCCACTCCGAGAATCACCACCACCGCCAGGGCCAGCGGAAAACCAAGCTCGCGGCGCTCGCGGGCGCTCTTCGACGCGGCTGCCGTCCGAGCGGCGCGCTGGACCTTCTTCGACGAACTCGGCTTGGCCACGGGCCGTCACGCTATCGGCTCGCACCCCACGGGCCGCGCGGCTTCCTCACACGCCGACGCCGCTGTAGGTGAAGCCCCGGCGCTCCAGGTCGCCGCGGTCCAGCAGGTTGCGAGCATCGATCACATGCAGTTCGGCCATGACCCGCGCCACCCGGTCGAAGTCGAGCTGCCTGAACTCGTCCCACTCGGTCGCCACCACCAGAGCGGAGGCGCCGTCGCAGGCCATGTAGGCGTCGGCGGTAACGACGATGCCGGCTTCGGTGATCGCCGCGTTGGGGCGGATCGCCGGGTCGTAGGCATGAACCGACGCCCCGGCCTTGACGAGCCTTCGGCCGATCTCGACCGAGGGCGAGTCGCGAAGATCGTCGGTGCCGGCCTTGAAGGCCAGTCCGAGCAGCGCGATGCGGGCCCGGGGCAACGCCACCCGGGACGCGACCTTGTCGATGATCCTGTCGAACTGCGCCTCATTGGCCTCCACCACGCTGCGCAGCAGCGCGAAGTTGTAGCCGGCCGCCGACGCTGAGTCGATGAGGGCACGGGTGTCCTTCGGGAGACACGAGCCGCCCCACCCCGGCCCGGGCTTCAGGTAGTCGCGGCCTATGCGCCGGTCGTGGCCCATTCCCGCCAGCACGTCGTCGACATCGGCGTCCACGGCCTCGCACAGTGCGGCCACCGAGTTGGAGAACGACAGCTTCATCGCCAGGAAGGCATTGGCCACGTACTTGACCGTCTCCGCCGAGGCCGCGTCAGTGATCAGGACGGGCGCATCGATGCTCGCGTAGAGCCCGGCGACCCGCTCGGCCACCGCTGGGTCGGCTGCGCCCACGACAACACGGTCGGGGTTGAGGAAATCGCGGACGGCCGAGCCCTGCCGCAGGAACTCGGGATTGGACGCCACCGGGACGTCGGCCCGTCCCAGCACCCGGGCCAGGAACCTAGTAGTGCCCGCGGGAGCGGTGGACTTGTTCACCACCACCGTCTGCGGCCGGAGGCTCTGACCTATCTCGGTGGCCGCGGCCTCCAGGAAACCGAGGTCGGTGCCGCCGTCCCGGCCGGCCGGTGTGGGCACGCACAGGAACACGAAGTCCGCATGGGACGCTGCCTCTGCGGAGCCATAGGCAAAGGAGAGATCACCCGAATCGAGCCCGGCCCTGACCAATCGGTCGAGCCCGGGCTCATGGATGGGCATCTCCCCGCGCTGCAATCCGGCTATCCGGGGCTCGTCTATGTCGGTGCAGACGACGCGGTGGCCCATCCGAGCCAGGCACGCCGCAGTGGTGAGTCCTACGTATCCGGCTCCGATGACAGCCACAGCCGCCGACGAGGCCGCACGCCCGCCGCCGTCGGACGGCCCGCCGTCGGACGGCATCGAGGGCCCATCGGTGTCAGCCACAGGACTCTCCTGCGGGTGGACGGCCCAGTATGGTGACCGGCTCATCCGCTTCGCTCGACTGGGCGGCGACGAAGCCAGCGGCCGAGCCCAACCAACTACCGACCAGCACGCTCGCACCCACCGGGACGCCGAGCAGCGCCGATCCCGCCGCGGCCTCACCGGTTACCACCGGGGCGAAGCCCGATCCCGGGTCGGGCAGCACCGGAGGAACGCCGCGGGCCCGTACCCGGTCGCGCACCACGCTCATGGGCTCCTGGGCTAGGAACAGCACCCCCCGGTAGTCCGCGCCGAGCACCACCACCACGCCGTCGACACCATCGTCGGCCACGACGTAGGGAACCGGGTCGAGGTAGCGGGCCACCGCCATGGCCGCATCGGCGTCGCCGGGGCCATGCAGGACGACGGTCTCAGGAATGGCCGGAGAAGCGAGAGACCCCAGGACCTGGAAGCCCTCGCCCGCCAGCATCGAAGCCGCGTCCTCGCGGTTGAACTCGTTGAAGCCCGCGACCGCCAGCGACACCTCTGCGGGACTCGCAGCGTCCGCCACCCCCCGGAACACGTCGAGGACCGGCTCGTTCGCCTGCCGGTACGCGGCCTCGCCCTTGTAGCGGCCGTCGGGCCAGAACAGCGTGTAGACCTCGAGGCTCTGCCGCTGCAGGTTCTCGGGGTTGAAGTCCGAGAAGTCCTGGGCCAGCGATACCAGTTCGCCCAGGGTGAGGTCCTGGTCGAAGGACACGAAGGCGGCCCCGGCCTCTATCATGCCGACGATGGTGGCCGGGTTCCTGGCCCCGCGGCTGATGGCCCGGTCGAGGGCGAGCACCAGGAAGTCCTGCTGGCGGGCGATCCGGCTGAAGTCGTCGCCGCCGGTGATCCGCCAGCGTCCGTCGATGAACTCCGTGTACGTGCGGCTCCGCACGTACTGGAGCGCCTGCTCGCCGCTGAGCACATGGCAACCGGGCGTCTCGATGCTCAGATGGGACTTCGGATCACGGACTGGATGGGGGAACCAGACGGGTACTCCGGAGAGTGTGTCCACGACCTCCTGGAATCCCGCGAAGTCCATCTCGACGTAGTGGTTGATCTCCACATCGAACATGGAGCTGACCGTCTCGACGAGCAGAGGGGCGCCGCCAATGAGCAGGGCGGAGTTGATCTTGTGGTCCTGGGCACGCGGGATGTCGGCCCACAGGTCCCGCGGGATGGACAGCACCCATGCGGACTTCGCCTCGGGGTCGAGGCGCAGCAGCATGATGACATCGGCCAGAGCCCTCCCGCCCGAAGCGACCCCGCCCGCGCCGTCGGCGTCCGCGCTCGGCTGGACGTCGATGCTGCTGTCTGTGCCGACCACGAGGAAATTGACGGGTTCGCCCGGCTCGGTGTCGGTGCGAAGCAGCTCGCGGCCGTACTGGACGGTGTCGGGGAACTGCACCGGCTCGTACTCTTCCCAGACCTCCTCGACGTAGTGCACAGTCTCCGCCGACGCGACCGCCGCAACGATCACCACGAGGCTCGCGAGGACCACCAGGCGCTGCGGCCAAGTGCGTCGCAACGCCACCTTCTGCCGGTCCGACACGGAAGGCAAGCGTACCGCCCGTCCCCCGGCGCTCTGTGCTTACTTGCGTCCACTGGTCGGGCTGGTGATCAGGGTTCAGGAACGCAGATGGAACACGTCGCCGGTGTCGATCAGCACCTCGCCGCCGTCGCGCGCCAAGACCAGGCGTCCTGCCGCGTCTATGCCGACGGCGGTGCCCACCACCGAGGTGCCGTCGGTGCGTTGCACCCTCACCATCCGCCCTATCGTCGCCGACGCAGCCCTGAGGTCCGCACGGGCCCTGGAGGGGTCGGCGAGGTAGCCGGGCAACTCGTCGATTATCCACGCCAGCAACTCGTCGCGCCTGACGGCACTGCCGGCCTGAGCCAGCGAGACCGCCCCCGGCTCTTCGGGCGCTTCTGCGACGTTCAGGCCGAGACCCACCACCACTACCGGCGGATCGCCGTCGACTATCTCCGACAGCACGCCGGCCAGCTTCCCGACGTTCTCACCAGACTCGATCAGCAGGTCGTTGGGCCACTTGGCCCGCACCGCCGCGGCCCCGCGCGGGAGCGATCCCGATGCGGCGGCCAGGGCGGCCGCCGAGACCGCGGCGACGCGGTCGAACGCGACCGGCACCGGCGCGGCAAGCCGGAAGCTGACCAGGAGAGAGGCTTCACCGCGGTGCGACCCCGCAGCGGCATCGGACCAGCGACGCCCCAGGCGCCCCCTCCCCGCGGTCTGGTGATCGGCCACCAACACCGCGGGCGACCGATCCCCGAGCCGGGCCTCCTGGGCCAGATCATCGTTCGTAGAGCCGGTCGCGACAGCGTGGCGCAGCTCGCCCAGCCCTGCCCGGCGGGCAGCCGCGCAGCTGAGCGGCAGGTGCTTGTTGGCCGACCGCGACCGTGGCGTGACCGATACCACGCGACACATTCTGTTCGATCCGGGCCGCGATCGGCTCTCAAGTGCTCCCATGCACACGGTAAGTTCAAGGTGCTATGGCCCTGAGGATCGCCCTTGCCGGTTGGTACGGGTCGGACAACCTGGGAGACGAGATGATCCTGAGTTGCATGGCCGCCGCCCTACGGGCCCGGGGGGTGGAGCCGGTAGCGGTGTCAATCGATCCCGAGGGGACGGCCGCCGTCCATGGCGTTGAGGCGGTGGCTCATCGCTCGCCGCTGGACAGCACGGCGCTGCGCCGGTCGCTGTGCAGTGCGCACGCCATGGTCCTCTCTGGAGGCGTGGTGCAGTCGGAGACGTCGCCGTGGAACATGTGGTTCCATATGTCACGCCTTCGCGCCTACAGGCGGTCGGTGTCGGCGCCGTCCAGTCACGGACGAGCGCCGGCCGCGGTAGCGGCCATCGGCCTTGGAGCGGGGCACGTCCGGGGCGCGGGTGGCCGGCGCATGGCGGTCTCAGAGATGCGCAGGGCCTGTCGTGTCGTGACGAGGGACGCCGGCTCGGCACAACGCCTGCGCGACTGGGGCGTGCCCGACGTGGCGATCGGCGCCGACCCGGTTCTCGCCGGAGACGCCGCGCTCGTCTCGAGTCGAGCGGCTGCGACCCGATCGCCGCAGTCGCGCCACGCGGAGCCGATGGGCTCGACGCGCTCTGACAGCGACTCCACCGACACGATCTGCGTGATCTTGCGTCCCCCGAATCGCCGCGGCATCCGCACGGCTGCAGCCAAGGCCCGCACGTCCTGGCAGCCGTGGACGGATCAACTGGCGCGATCTCTGGACGCGCTGGCCGAGCGCACCGGCATGACGTTGCGCCTGTTGCCCTTCCAGCCAAGCCAGGACACCCCCATGCTCACGGCGCTGCAACAGAAGACGAGAACGGACGCAGAGCTGGTCACACTCAACATCGACAATGTGCTCGCCGAGGTCGCCCGGAGTCGCTTCGTGGTCACCATGCGCTATCACGGTGCCATCGCGGCCCTGCTCAACGATCAGGCCGCGGTGGTGCTGGACTACTCTCCGAAAATGAGATCGCTCGCCGCCGAAGGCGGCGGCTGGGCCTCACTCGTCGATCTGGCGCCGCTCGACGTTGGGCGCTTCGAGCCCCGGACGCTGATCGACGCGACGAACGAGGCGCAGGACAAGTCGCACCGGACAGCCGAGGCACATGGCCTGCTGCGTGCCCGCCTGAAGGTCAACGACGCCGCGCTCGACGATCTGCTCGAGCTGATCCAGTGACCTGCTG
>VXNG01000211.1 GCA_009840695.1 Acidimicrobiaceae bacterium | reverse complement strand
CGTGGCTGACCGCTCTGCGGCTCGATCAGTGCCGCCGTACCGAAGACGGTGAGACCGGCGAAGAAGTCCATCACGGTGTCACGATCTCCGGAGATCTCGACGCTCTGGAGTGCGGCCGCGTCGGACAGCGTGGCAGCAAACGTGGCCCTGTCGATCCGGATTGACGCGATCGCCTCGTCGTCGACTGCATCGGCTCGATGGTGGATCACCGACCGCCCGACACCAAGGCAATGATCCTCGTCGAGGTCGGTGAAGTGGACGTTGAACACCACCGGGCCCCTCGTGAACCGCGCCGGGTCGAACCGCACCCCGACGAGGTCAAAGAGGTGCTCGACCTCCATCGCTTGCGCCATCGAATCGATGGGCACTGCGCCCAGCGCAGACGGGCCGTGGCGAAGCTCCATTGCCCCCATCAGGTATGCATTGCGCCAAGTGGCCGACTCGGACTGGTAGCCGAGCTGCTCGAGCGCATCCGCCTGGAGGTCGCGGGCCGACTGGTTGGCGGGATCCGCGAACACGACATGGTTCACCACCTGGACCACCCACCGGAACTCGCCCCGCTCGAAACTTGACCGGGCCTTCGCCAGCACGGCGTCGGCGCCGCCCATGAAGTCAACGTAGTTGGCGCTGGCCTGAACCGGGGGCAGCGGGTCGAGGTTGGCCGGGTTGCCGTCGTACCAGCCGAGGTACCGGTTGTACACGGCTCGGCAGTTGTGCGGGACCGCGCCGTAGTAGCCGCGGACGTGGGACTGGTCGAACTCCTCGGGCAAGTGGAGTTCGGCCGCGATCTCGTCAGGGCCGTACCCCTGATTCGCCAGCCGCATCGTCTGGTCGTGCATCCACCGGTACACGTCCCGCTGCATGGCCAGGAACCCGCGCACGTCGTCGGTGCCGAAACGAGGCCAGTGGTGGCTGGCGAACATCACGTCCGTGTCATCGGCCCACAGGTCGATGGCTTCCTGGATGTACTTGCTCCAGGCCAAGGCGTCGCGCGTCTTCGCTCCCCGGATCGGGTGGAGGTTGTGCAGGGTGTGAGTGCAGTTCTCGGCCATGCACAGCACCCGCCGATCCGGGAAGTGGAAGTTCATCTCCGCCGGTGCTTCGGCATCGGGGGTGTCTTGGAAGACGACACGGATGCCGCTGAGCGTCAACTCCTGTCCCGTCTCGGCGACGGTGTCGGTAGGCGCCACCAGCGCCCAGGGCGCCAGGCCCAGGGCCGATCCGAGACCGCAGTCGACGTGTCCGAGCGGGCCGGGCGGCAGGAGGGTGCCGAACTGGTACGCCGCCCTGCGCACCATGATGTGGCCCGCGACCACGAGCTCGCCCACGACTGCGTCAAGGAATCCGACCGGTGCCACGATGCGCACATCGCCCCGATCGACCGCGTCCTGGTCGGTCACCCCGAGGATGCCGCCGAAATGGTCCACGTGAGAGTGGGTGTAGATCACTGAGGTCACCGGCCGCTCGCCCAGGGTGCGGTTGACGAGACCGAGCGCAGCCGCCGCGGTGGGCGCGTTGGTCAGCGGATCGATCACCATCCAGCCGCCGTCGTTTCCGGCGAGGAACGTGATGTTGGAGATGTCGTAGCCGCGGACCTGCCAGATGCCGTCGGCAACCTCGAACAGGCCGTGGTTGATGTTCAGTCGCGCCTGTCGCCACAGCCCGGGATGAACCGAGTCCGGCGGGGTCTCGGAATCGCCGACGAACTCACGGCGGGCCACGTCGAACACGACGTGGTCGCCAATGGTGATGCGGCCGCTGTCCAGCTGCGCGAGCCGTCCCCTGGTCGCCCGGTCGTGGTCGCCCGGATCGTCGAACGACAACACCACTGCCTGGTTGGCGGAAGCCGTCACCGCCGTGGGGGGCTTCGGTCGGTTACGGCCGGCGTCGGCGCTCATCATGCCTCCCCTCCCACGGCGGATCAGATCGCAGCGTCCTCGAGAATCAGCTGGCCGACCGCGGTGTTGCTGGCGGGCACGTGGTAGAGCCGGTGGACCTCGGCGGGTTCGCCGCCGCCGGCGAGGTCGGCCATGGCGCCGCGGGCTACCAGCCACATCACGAGCTCGATCCCCTCGGATCCCGCCTCGCGCACGTACTCCACGTGCTCGACCGCGGCCTGGCCCTCGGGATCGCTGATCAGCCGCTCGATGAACTGGTTGTCCCACGGCTGGTTGATGAGGCCGGCCCGCGGCCCCTGAAGCTGATGGCTCATTCCGCCGGTGCCCCAGACTTGCACGTTCAGGTCCTCGTCGAAGCTCTCGACGGCCCGGCGTATGGCCTTGCCGAGCTCCAGGCAGCGACGCCCCGAAGGAACCGGGTACTGCACCACGTTGACGACCAGAGGGACGACGCGGCACGGCCATGCCTCGGGCTGCCCGAACATGATCGACAGGGGCACCGTGCAGCCATGGTCGACGGGCATGTCGTTGACCAGCGTCAGGTCGAAGTCCTCCCGGATGACGGAGTGCGCGATGTGGGCGGACAGCGCCGGATGCCCGATGACCGGCGGCACCGGTCGGGCACCCCAGCCCTCGTCGGCGGGCTCGTAGCGGGCGGACATGCCGAGCGCGAAGGTCGGCACCATCGCGAGGCTGAACGCGTTGGCGTGATCGTTGAAGACCAGCACGACGACGTCGGGCGTATTGTCCGCCATCCACTGGCGTGCGGGCCCGTAGCCGGCGAACAGCGGCGCGTAGTACGGCTCGGAGGTCTTGCCCAGGTCCATGGCCACACCGATGGCGGGCACATGGCTGGTGTAGACGCTTGCGGTGATCCGGGCCACGGTCAGGCTCCGCTCTCCCACTCGTGCAGGTAGCGGTTGCCGTCTGGCGAGCGACCGCCGTCCAGCATCATCTCGGTGTGGGCGTCGGCGTCGTTGGTGGTCATCGAGCTGACGATCTGCACGTAGTTGAGCCCATCGGTGGCGCCGATCTTGGCCAGGAAGTAGATGTTGCCGCCGAGCTCGATCATGCGGTTGAAGTCACGGTCGCGCACTGCCTGCTTCTGCTCGCCGGTCATGGGCCACTCGTCGAGATAGGCATCGGGGTCCGCCTTGAACCTCTCACGGTTCCCGGCCCTCATCAGCGACATGGCGAACTGGTTGAGGTGGTACCCCTTGGCAGCCTGGTCGGTGTCGAAGACGGTGGTCCCCGGGATGTCGAGGTAGGGCTTGTCGAGGGCCATAGTGCTCCGCTTGTGGTACCGGTAGGGCGGACCGACATACTGCTCGACGGACCCGCTGAGCGTCGTTGAAGAGGATGCCAGAGTTCGGCGGGATGGTGGGAATCGTCCCCGCCGGGGCCCGGCAGCGCAGGAAGGGGTGCGAGATGGTGAGGGTGGCGGTGGCCGGTGCGGGCGCCTTCGGGAACAAGCATCTGGACGGGCTGGCCTCGATACCCGGAGCCGAAGTGATCGCCGTCGTCGATCCCGTCGAAGCCGCGGCCCGAAAGGCCGCGGAGGCCCGCGGCATCGACCGGGTCGAGACCAGCCTCGACGTAGTGCTGGCCGACGACGGGGTAGAGGCGGTGATCCTGGCCACTCCCACGCCCTTGCACGCAGAGCAGGCCGTCGCCTGCCTGGAGGCCGGCAAGCATGTGGAGGTCGAGATCCCGCTGTGCGACAACCTGGCCGACGGGCGGGCCGTGGTCGAGGCGCAGCAGCGCTCGGGCAAGGTGGCCGCCTGCGGGCACACCCGCCGGTTCAACCCCAGCCATCAGTGGGTGCGCAACCGCATCCAGGCCGGTGACTTCTCGATCCAGCACATGGATGTGCAGACGTTCTTCTTCCGCCGCACCAACACCAACGCTCTGGGCGAGCCCCGCAGCTGGACCGATCACCTGCTGTGGCACCACGCCGCCCACACCGTCGACCTGTTCCAGTATCAGGCGGGCAGCCCGGTCGTAGCGGCTCAGGCCATGCAGGGGCCTATGCACCCCGAGTTGGGCATCGCCATGGACATGTCGATCCAGCTCCTGACCGAGGCCGGCCAGCTGTGCACGCTGGCACTGTCGTTCAACAACGACGGGCCCTTCGGCACCTTCTTCCGCTACATCGGCGACACCGGCACCTACATCGCCCGCTACGACGATCTCGTCACCGGCAACGAGGAGCCCATAGACGTCTCCGGCGTGGATGTCTCGATGAACGGCATCGAACTCCAGGACCGCGATTTCATCGCTTCCATCGTCGAAGGACGCGAGCCGGTAGCCAGCGTGGCCTCGGTGCTGCCCTGCTACGAGGTCCTCCACCAGATCGAGCAGAGCCTCGTCGGCGACGTCACCGCCTGACATCGCGACGGTGCTGCCCGGCTAGAGACCCACCGCGATTGCTATTGCAGGAGTATCATTGTAACTTGAGCCTTAATATCAAATATCGATCTAGCAGGTAATTCCTCGCTTTGAGCCTCACCAGCCCGGCTGGCTCCTCACGCAGCGCTGCGGAAGGAGCGGGCTCATGGCGAGTGGCACCCATCCCAGGAAGGAGGTCCGTAAGGCACTCAAGGAACTGAGGGCGGCAGGCTGGACGATCAAGACCGCCGTCGGCGGTCATGCCCATCGGTGGGGGACCGTGACATGCCCGCACCAGCATCCCGACGGCTCGGGTGAGGCGACTTGCTGCGTACGGGTCATCTATGGCACGCCGCACAATCAGTACGACGAGGCAAACCGGCTTCGGCGGGCGCTTCGCAAATGCCAGGAATTGCTGGCACGATCCGAGTAGGAGTAGATCGATGACGAGGACGACCAGAAGCAAGTACGACTTCACGCTTGAGACCCGCGGCAGGAGCGTGGTGGACGACGAAGTCGTCGACGCCCTCTATGAGGCGGGGTGCGATGACGCCGGGATAGGCCGCTTCCTGGGTGTCCACTATCTGGAGTTCAACCGGGAAGCCGGTTCCTACTGCGAGGCGGTGCGGACCGCGATCGAGGACGTCCAATCGGTGCCGGGCGTCAGCGTGACACGGGTCGTGAACGAGGACACCAGTGCCGGTGATGCATTCACGGCGGCGGTCAACGCGGCGCTGT
Source organism: Acidimicrobiaceae bacterium (assembly GCA_009840695.1). Next base: position 2,843 of record VXNG01000211.1, on the reverse strand, counting down.
CCTCTCCGGCGCGCTGCCCTGACGTGCCCGGCACGCAGGAGCAGACTGAACTGCGGCGCATCTGGGAGATGGCCACGAAGACGCCATCCGACAGCGTCTCCGGAGCCGCCTCCTAGACTGCAGACCATGTCGCGTGACCGGATCGAGCGTCGACTGCGGGGGATCGGGCAGCAGTTGAACGCGCTGAGGACCGACCTTCGCGTCTGCGAGGAGCAGCTTGTCCAAGTCAGCGAGGAGGCCAACGAGTGCCGTCTACGGGCCCTGGTGTCGGAGACGCCCCTGGCCGAGCGCGAGTACCGCGAGGCGCAGCGCCACGCCGACCGGCTCCAGCGGCACCGCGACGAGGTCGCAGCCCGCGTCGCTCGCCTCGAAGCCGACCAGGACGCCTTGCTGGATCGGTTCACCGCCACGTGACCACCACCGGCGCCGTTCGGGTGGTGGTGGCCGAGGACGAGGCGATCATCCGCCTCGATCTGGTTGAGACGCTGCGAGAGCAGGGATTCGATGTCGTGGCCGACACGGGCCGGGGCGACGAGGCGGTCAGACTCGTGGCCGAGCATCGTCCCGATGTCGCCATCCTCGACATCAAGATGCCCGGCCTCGACGGCATCGAGGCCGCCCAGCAGATCGCGCCGCAGCGGGGCACGGCGGTGGTGATCCTCACCGCGTTCAGCCAGCGCGAGCTGGTCGAGCAGGCCCGCGAGGCCGGGGCCATGACCTACCTCATAAAGCCTTATCGGCGCGACGCCCTGGTGCCAGCAGTGGAGCTGGCCCTGGCCCGCTACCGGGAGATGGAGGCACTGGAGGGCCAGATCGGTGACCTGGAGGATCGTCTGGAAGTCCGCAAGATCGTCGACCGGGCCAAGGGACGCCTGATCGACGACCACGCCCTGAGCGAGCAGGACGCCTACGCGTTCATCCAGCGCACCGCCATGTCGCAACGCAGAACCATGCGAGACGTCGCCGGCGACGTGCTGGAGGGGCATATCAACCCCTGACCCTCCGGCAGACGGCGCGAGTGCCGTAGATTCTCGTCATGGCCAAGGTGATGCTGATCGACGGCAACTCCCTGGCCTACCGCGCCTTCTTCGCCCTGCCCACCGACATGGCGACGGCCTCGGGGCAGATCACCAACGCGGTGTTCGGCTTCACATCGATGCTCATCAACCTGTGGCGCGACCATGATCCCGACCAGATCGTCGTCGCCTTCGACCGTCCCGAGCCGACCTTCAGGCACACCATGGTTCCCAGCTACAAGGGCACACGCGACGCCGCGCCCGACATCCTGCGCCAGCAGATGGGCCTGGTGCGCGAGGTGCTCGACGCCCTGGCCATCCCCATGGTGGACGCGCCCGGCTACGAGGCCGACGACGTGATCGCCACCCTGGCCACTGCGGGCCGCGACCGCGGCGACGACGTGATCATCGTCACCGGCGACCGCGACACCTACCAGCTCGTCGAGGACCCGCAGGTGAAGGTGCTCTACAACATGCGGGGCGTCTCGGACTACAAGCTCTACGACGAGGCCGGAATCCGCGACCGCACCGGGGTGCGGCCCGCCGACTACGTGCACTACGCGGCCTTGAGGGGCGACAGCAGCGACAACCTGCCCGGCGTGCCCGGCGTCGGCGAGAAGACCGCGGCCAAGCTGGTCAACGAGAGGGGCGGGCTCGACGGGATCTTCGCCTCGCTGGAGGAGCTCACCCCCAAGCTGCGGGCGAACCTGGCCGCGGCCGAGGACCAGGTCCGCACCAACGCCGAAGTGATGCTGCTGCTGCGCGACGTCCCGCTCGCTGCCGGGCTCGACGAGCTGGTGGCGGGCGACATCGACGTCGAAGCGGTGCGCAAGCTGTTCGACTTCCTGGAGTTCCGGACGCTGCACACCCGCCTGGCAGAGGTCCTCGGCGACGCGGACTCCGCCGCCGAGGACGCGGCCGCGAGGACCCTGACGCCGAACGTGTCGGTGCTGGCCACTCCCGCGCGGGCAGTCGAGGCGCTGCGAGACGCGGCCGCCTCCGAGTCCGCCGGGGCCCGGCTGGCGCTGGCCACCCCGGCCGCTGGGCTGGCCGCCGGCCTTGCCTGGGCCGTCGACGCCGAGGCGGGCCGGGTGGCCTTCGCTCCCGGCGAACTGCTGACCGATCCCGGGGTGCGCGAGGCGCTGGCCGGGCTCGTCGGCGACGGTGGCGTGGCATCGCCGGGGCACGACCAGCGGAACCGACCGCTGGCGGTGCACGACGGTAAGGCCCTCATGGGCGGACTGCTCGACCAAGGCGTTGAGATGCGCGACCCGCTGATCGACACCATGCTGGCCGCCTACCTGCTCGACCCGGCCGATGCCCGCTACGACCTCAGCGACGTGGCCGGGCGCTATGCGGGGCTGGATCCGCCGGCGCACGCCCCGCCCGAGGGACGCCTCGACCTCGACGGCGATTCGGCCGAGCCCGCCGAACAAGCCGCATGGGCTGCGCTGGCCGTCGACCGGCTGGTGACGCCGCTGCGCGAGGCGCTGGCTGCGCAGGGCCTGGACCGGCTCAACGACGAGGTCGAGGTGCCGCTCGTGCGGGTACTGGCCCGCATGGAGCGCATCGGCATCGGCGTGGACCGCTCTGTGCTGGAGACCATCCGCGACGAGCTCGACACCGAGGCCGAGGCGCTGCGGCGCGACGTGCTGGACGACGCCGGGCGCGACATCAACGTCAACTCGCCCAAGCAGCTGGCCGAGGTCCTGTTCGAGGACCTCGGTCTCACCCCGGTCAAGCGGACCAAGACCGGGTTCTCCACCGACGCCCAGTCGCTGGAGAAGCTGCGGGGCGAGCACCCCATCGTCGACCACCTGCTCGGCT
>VXNG01000092.1 GCA_009840695.1 Acidimicrobiaceae bacterium | reverse complement strand
GACGGCGCCTGCCGGCCCGCGGCCATGGTCCAGTTGCTCGGCGGGCTCTGGGCCGGCGGTGAGCCGGCCTGGGAACGGGCCCTGGCCGATCCCGGCGTGCACCTGCACCTCTACGGCAAGCGCGGCGCCCGGCCCGGGCGCAAGATGGGCCACATCACATGTGTCGACTCCACCCTGGAGCTCGCTCTCAAGCGAGCGGTCGAGGCACGGGACCGGCTGCGATGATCGGCTTGCTCGTCGACGGGCTGCGGGAGGAGTGCGGTGTGGTCGGCGTGTACGCACCCGGTCGCCACGCGGCCCGGACCGCCTTCTTCGGCCTCTACACGCTTCAGCATCGGGGCCAGGAATCCGCCGGAATCGTCAGCTGTGACGAGGGCACCGCGCACATGCACCGGGGCCCCGGCCTGGTGGGCTCGATCTTCAACGAGGAGAACCTGTCGACCCTCAAGGGCCCCGCCGCCATCGGCCACAACCGCTACAGCACGACCGGCGGGTCCGGGCTGCGCAACATCCAGCCCCAGCTGATCGAGACCATCGACGGCCCGCTGGCCGTGGCCCACAACGGCAACCTGGTCAACTCGCCGCAACTGCGCCGCAGCTTGCTGGAGGCCGGGATCGGGCTTCAGACCTCGTCGGACACCGAGGTGATCCTCCAACTGCTGGTCACCGCTTCCGGCGACTGGCCCAGCCGCATCCGCACGCTCATGACCCGCGCCGAGGGCGCCTACACGCTGACCATTCTCACCCGCGACGCGGTGTACGGGGTCCGGGACCCCTGGGGATTCCGGCCGCTGGTAATCGGCCGGCTCGACGGCGGCTGGATGCTGGCATCGGAGAGCTGCGCTCTATCGGTCAACGGGGCCGAGCTGACCGGCGAGGTGGCCCCCGGCGAGATCGTCCGGATCGACGCGGCTGGGCCGAGCACCGAGCGGGGAGCCCCGCCCCGCAAGTCCTCGTTCTGCACGTTCGAGCAGATCTACTTCTCACGCCCCGACAGCCACCACAACGGCTCGCTGGTCCACGCCGTCCGCCAGCGCCTGGGGCGCCGCCTGGCGGTCGAGGCCCCCGCGGCGGCCGATCTAGTGGTGCCGGTGCCCGACTCCGGCACCCCGCAGGCGGTCGGGTACGCCCAGGAGTCGGGCCTGCCCTACACCGAGGGCCTGATCAAGAACCGGTACGTGGGCCGGACGTTCATCGAGCCGACCCAGCAGCAGCGCGACGCCGGGGTGTCGATGAAGTTCAACCCGCTGGGCGACAACCTGTCCGGCGAGCGAGTGGTGCTGGTCGACGACTCGATCGTGCGGGGCACCACCTCGGGACCGCTGGTTCAGATGCTGCGAGACGCCGGAGCGACCGAGGTCCACCTGCGGGTGGCGTGCCCTCCCATCACCGATCCCTGCTTCATGGGCGTCGACATGGCCAGCAAGCAGGAGCTGATCGCCTCGGACCGGTCGATCGGCGAGATCTGCGACCACATCGGCGCCGACTCGCTGGCGTTCCTGTCGCTGGCCGGGATGATGGAGGCGCTCGACGCCGACGACGGCTACTGCAACGCCTGCTTCACCGGCGTCTACCCGTTCGAGGCCGAGGAGTTCGTGCAGGTCCGGCTGGGTTCCAAGGACCGCTTCGCGTCGGTGTTGGGCGAGTGAGCACCGGCAGGTGCTGCGGTGCGGCGCGAGGCCTTGTGGTGGTAGTGGCGGTGTGGGGCCGATGAGCTGCGTCCTGGTGGTGGGCGGCGGCGGCCGGGAGCACGCGCTGGCCTGGGCGCTGAACCGCTCTCGCCACGTCGAGCGGATCATCGCGGCGCCCGGCAATCCGGGCATCGCGGCCTGCGACCGGGCCGAGAACGCACCCGTCGCGGCCGGCGACACGGACGGCCTGGTCGAGTTGTGCCGCCGCGAGTCCGTAGACCTGGTGGCGGTCGGCCCGGAGGGGCCTCTGGCCGCGGGCCTGGTCGACGCGCTGGGCGAGGCTCAAATCGCGGCGTTCGGCCCCGACGGGTCGTGCGCCCGCCTGGAGGCCTCCAAGGCCCACTGCAAGCAGTTCCTCATAGACAACGGCATCCCCACCGCGCCGGCCCACGTCTTCCGCGACGCCGGCGAGGCCCTGGCCCATCTGCGGGCCCGGCCCGACGTGCCGGTGGTCAAAGCCTCCGGCCTGGCCGCGGGCAAGGGGGTGATCGTCCCGTCGACCAGGCAGGAGGCCGCAGAAGCCGTCGAGGCCATGCTGGTGGGCGGACGGTTCGGGACGGCCGGCTCGGAGATCCTGCTGGAGGAGCGCCTCGAGGGCCGAGAGCTGTCGGTGCTGGCCTTCTGCGACGGCGAGCACTTCGCGGTGCTGCCACCGGCCCAGGACCACAAGCGGCTGCTAGAGGGCGACCGCGGCCCCAACACCGGGGGCATGGGCGCGGTGGCGCCGTCGCCGGCCGCGGACCAGGATCTGGTCGCCGAGGTCCGTGGGCGGATCATCGCGCCCACGCTGTCCGGGCTGCGCCGGGCGGGGACCCCCTACCGGGGGGTGCTGTACGCGGGCCTGATGCTCACGGCCGAGGGCCCCAAGGTGATCGAGTTCAACTGCCGCTTCGGGGATCCCGAGGCTCAGGCCGTGCTCCCGCTGCTGCGCAGCGACCTCTACGAGATCATGCTGGCCAGCGCGACCGGGTCCCTCGACGGTGTCGCCATCGACTGGGCGCCCGAGGCGTGCGTGGCGGTGGTCATGGCCTCAGCCGGCTACCCCGACAGCACGGCCGACCCGGCGCCGATCACGGGCCTCGACGGCGCAGCCGACGCCGGCTGCGTGGTGTTCCACGCCGGCACCGGCACGATCGACGGCGGGCTGCACGCCACCGGGGGCCGGGTCCTGGCCGTCACCGCGGTGGGGCCCGACGTAGAAGCCGCGGCCCGCAAGGCCCACCGCGGGGTCGCCGCCATCGACTTCGAAGGAGCTCAGCACCGCGCCGACATCGGACTGGCACTCGCGGGGACCACGCCGCGATGAGCTCCAGCTACCGCAGTGCGGGCGTGGACATCGACGCCGGCAACCGGGCCGTCGCCCTCATGGCCGAGGCGGTGGCCTCGACCCGCACTCCCGAGGTCATCAACGCGGTGCGGGGGTTCGGCGGGCTGTACTCGGCTGCGGCCCTGGACCCCGACGCCGTGCTGGTCGCCTCCACCGACGGGGTAGGAACCAAAGTGGCCCTGGCCGCTCGCCACGGACGGTGGCACAGCATCGGCACAGACCTGGTCAACCACTGCATCGGTGACATCGCGGTGCACGGCGCCCGGCCCCTGTTCTTCCTCGACTACATCGCCATGGACCGGCTCGTGCCCACCGCGGCCGCCGAGATCGTGGCCGGCATGGCCGACGCCTGCCGGGTCGCGGGCTGCGCCCTGCTGGGAGGCGAGACCGCCGAGATGCCCGGCGTGTATGCGCCCGGCGCGGCCGACGTAGCCGGGACCATCGTCGGCGCGGCCCCCCGTGACGGGCTCCTGCCCCGCCCCGGGGACATCAGGGCCGGCGACCTGCTGGTGGGGGTGGCCAGCTCCGGCCCCCACACCAACGGCTACTCGCTCATCCGCAGGCTTCTCGATGGCAGGGCCCCCGGCGCCGACCTGGTCGACGCCCTGCTGGAGCCACACCGCAGCTACCTGCCGGTTGTCTATGGATTCTCAGAGGCGGGCGTCCGGCCGAAAGCGCTGGCCCACATCACGGGTGGCGGGTTCTTCGACAACCTGCCGAGGGTGCTGCCCGACCACTTGGGCGCCCGGATCGAACTCGGCACCTGGCCGGTGCCCGAGCCTTTCGTGACGCTGGTGGACTGGGGAGGCATCGACGACGCCGAGGCGTTCCGGGTGTGGAACATGGGCATCGGCTTGGTCGCCGTGGTCGACGAGTCCGGAGCTGAGGTCCTCTGCCGCCAGGGCCACTCCGTGATCGGCTCGGTGATCGATGCCCGCCACGGCGGGCCACACGACAACGGCCGGGTCGTGCTGGACGGGGCTTGGCGGTGACCGGTCGCCTGGTGGTGTTGGCCTCGGGGGCGGGATCCAACCTGGAAGCCATCCTCAGCGCCATCGCCGGCCAGCGGCTCGACGCCGAGGTGGTGGCGGTCGTGATCAATCGCAGGGGCGCAGGCGCCGGCGCGATAGCCCAGCGGGCGGGCATCCCGGTCAGCTACTGGCCGTTGTCGCCCTACCTGGCCGACGCTCCCGAACCGGCCGAGGCCCGGCGCCGCTACGACGCCGCCTTGGCCGCGGCGGTGGCTCAGGCCGAACCCGACCTCGTGGTGCTGGCCGGCTGGATGCATCTGCTGTCGTCTGCGTTCCTGGACCGGTTCGGTAACCGGGTGGTCAACCTCCATCCGGCGCTGCCGGGCCGGTTCCCTGGTCCGTCGGCCATCGCCGACGCCTGGGAGGCCTACCAGGCCGGCCTGATCGACTGCACCGGCGCCATGGTCCACTATGTGCCCGACGAGGGCGTCGACGACGGCCCGGTGATCGCCTCCGTCGACGTGCCGATCCACCCCGGCGACACCATGGAGTCGCTGCGGGCCCGGATCCAGGCGGCCGAGCACGAGCTGATCGTCGTCGCCATCGCCGAGGCCCTGACCCCCATACCCAACTGAACACGACTGGAAGCCATCAACGCCCAAACCGGCGTCCTGGGCTGCCAAATCCGCCAAACGCCCCCAACCACCCCGAACTGGCAGCCATCAACGCCCAAACCGGCGTCCTCAGCTGCCAGTTCCGGTAGCGTTGGCGCCCGCATGAGCCCACCTGCCGACGAGATGCCGCGCCCGGCTGCGGTCCCCGAAAAGCCTGTCCTGGAAGGCCTCGAAGCCAAGTGGGATGCAGACTGGGAGGCGTCCGGGATCTACCGGTTCGACGAGACACGGCCCAGGGCCGAGGTGTTCTCCATCGACACTCCCCCGCCGACCGTGAGCGGCCGCATGGCCGGCCAGGCCGTGTTCTACCCCATGGGCTGGGACGACAACGGCCTGCCCACCGAGCGCCGGGTCCAGAACTACTACGGCGTGCGCTGCGACCCGTCGCTGCCCTACGACGCTGCCTTCGCGCCTCCACCCGACGCCGGCCGTCCCTCGGCGGTGGCCAAACGGGAAACCATCGCGGTCAGCCGCCCCAACTTCATCGAGCTGTGCGAGGAGCTCACCGCCTCCGACGAGCGGGCATTCGAGGACCTGTTCCGGCGTATCGGGCTGTCGGTGGACTGGACCCGCACTTACGCCACCATCGACGCCCACTGCCGGAGGGTCTCGCAGCTGGCCTTCCTGGAGAACCTCGAGCGGGGCGAGGCATACCAGATCGAGGCTCCGTCGCTATGGGACACGACCTTCCAGACCGCGGTGGCTCAAGCCGAGCTCGACGACCGGGAGGTTCCGGGCGCCTACCACAAGCTGCGCTTCGCCGGCACCGGCGGCGCCACCGATGTCTGGATCGACACCACCCGTCCCGAGCTGGTGCCGTCGTGCGTGGCCCTGGTGGCCCACCCCGACGACGGCCGCTACCGGCCGCGGTTCGGCTCCATCGTGCGAACTCCCGTGTTCGACGTGGAGGTGCCGGTGCTGGCCCACCCGCTGGCCGATCCCGAGAAGGGCACCGGTATCGCCATGATCTGCACCTTCGGCGACACCGCCGACGTCACCTGGTGGCGAGAGCTCAACCTGCCGGTGCGCACAGTGATCGGCCGCAACGGGCGACTGGTGGCCGAGCCCCCGGACGCCATCGAGTCGGCCGAGGGCCGGGCCGCCTACGCCCGTCTGGCCGGCAAGACCGCAGTGCAGGCCCGCACCGAGATCGCGGCGGTGTTCACCGAGTCCGGCGACATCGAAGGCGAGCCCCGCCCCATCACCCATCCGGTCAAGTTCTTCGAGAAAGGCGACCGACCGCTGGAGATCGTGTCCAGCCGGCAGTGGTACATCCGCAACGGCGGGCGCGACGACGACCTGCGCCAGGCCCTCATCGACCGGGGCAACCAGATGAACTGGGTCCCCGGCTACATGCGGGCCCGCTACGAGAGCTGGATCGCGGGGCTCAGCGGCGACTGGCTCATCAGCCGCCAGCGCTTCTTCGGCGTGCCCATCCCGCTGTGGTACCGCCTCGACGCCGACGGCTCGCCGGACTGGCACAACCCGATCCGGCCCGACCCCGGCACCCTGCCGGTGGACCCGTCCTCGGACTGCCCGCCCGGCTACGACGAGTCCCAGCGGGGCCGGCCCGGCGGCTTCGCGGGCGACCCCGACGTGATGGACACGTGGGCCACCTCGTCGCTCACGCCCCAGATCGCCACCGGCTGGCGCACCGACGAGGCCCTCTACGCGTCCACCTTCCCGATGGACATGCGGCCCCAGGCCCACGACATCATCCGCACGTGGCTGTTCTCGACGGTGGTGCGGGCCCATTTCGACGCCGACGCCGTGCCCTGGCACAACTGCGCGCTGTCGGGCTGGATCCTCGACCCCGACCGCAAGAAGATGTCCAAGTCGAGGGGCAACGTGCAGGTGCCCACCGACCTGCTGGAGCGTTACGGCGCCGACGCGGTCCGCTACTGGGCCGCCTGCGGCCGCCCCGGCACCGACACCGCCTTCGACGAGCAGCAGTTCCGCATCGGCCGCCGCCTGGCCGTCAAGCTGCTCAACGCCTCCAAGTTCGTGCTGCGCTTCGCGGAGCTGGACGACGAGGCGGCCGTCGAGGTGGAGCGGCGCGAGCAGGCTGTAGGGGCCGACCTGGACGACGAGGCGGCCGTGCCGGCCGGGGTGACCGAGCCGCTGGACCGCTCGATGCTGCACCGCCTGGCCGCCCTGGTCGAGGACGCCACCCGGGCCCTGGACGCCTTCGACTACGCCCGGGCCCTGGAGCGCACCGAGTCGTTCTTCTGGGCCTTCACCGACGACCACATCGAGCTCGTGAAGGCCCGCGCCTACGGCGAGCACGGGACCGGTGCCGCGGTGTCGGCCCGGTTGTCGCTGCGAGCGGCCTTGCGGGTGCTCCAGCGGCTGTTCGCGCCGTTCATGCCCTTCGTGGCCGAGGAGGTGTGGAGCTGGTGGCACCCGTCCTATGTCCATGCGTCGGCGTGGCCACAGCCGGGGCCGCTGCGGGCCGCGGCCGGCGACGCTGGGGCGCTGCCCGGCACGGTGGCCGCGGCGGTGCTGGGCGAGGTGCGCCGGACCAAGTCCGAGGCCAAGCGGCCATTGCGCACCGAGGTGCTGCGGGCCACGGTGACCGACACTCCCGAGCGGATCGCGGTGCTGGCCACGGTCGCCGACGACGTCCGGGCCGCCGGCCGCGTCAGCGAGCTGGTCACCGCCGAGGGTCCCGAGCTGTCGGTGGCCTGCGAGCTGGCTCCCGAAGCAGCCGCCTAGCTAACCGAATTGGCAGCACAACGCACCCCATAGGGCGCACAACGCTGCCAATTCGCGAACGGGATGCCTGGCTAGCGCAGGAGGCCGTATATCTGGCGGGCGGCGCGGCGGCCCGACAGCAGGGCGCCGTGCACCGTGGACGGGAACCGGCTGTGGGTGGCCTCGCCGGCGAAGAAGAGACGCTCGCCGACCGGCCTGGACATCTCCCGGTAGGTCTCGAACTCCACGCCGACCGGCAGGTACGAGTACGAGCCCCGGGTCCACGGGTCCGATCCCCAGCGGGTGCTCAGAACGTCGACAGGCTTGGGCACGTCCCCGAACATGGCCCTTAGGGTCTCGACCGCACGTGACGTGAGCTCCTCGTCGGTGTACTGCTCGATCTCGGCCCCGAACGAGCCGGGGTTGAACATGGCGAGCACTGGCCGGCCCAGGTAGGGGTACAGGTTCAGCGTCTCGGACCACTGGCCCGGCTCCTCACCCGCATAGCCGATCCACTCGGTGTCGCGGTCCCAGAAGGGCTCGTCGAACAGCAGAACCGTCCGGTTGAGGATCCCCATGT
>VXNG01000262.1 GCA_009840695.1 Acidimicrobiaceae bacterium | reverse complement strand
CGCTGGTACCAGCACATCTCGCAGGGCAGGTATCCGGCGACCTCGGAGTAGTACAGGCTCCCGGCGGTCGACACCGTCGCGATCGCCAGGGCCAGCGGCAGGAGCACCGGTCGCAGCTGCCGGGCGCGGGCTTCAGCTCCCGGAGCCAGCGCGGCCACCGCGCCCGAGCACCCGATGACCAGCGAGCCCAGGGCCAGCACCGCCAAGAAATCGGACACCTGACCGGTGCTCACCTCTCCAGCCTGCCCCGAACGGCCCGGAATTGCTCACTCAGAGGTTGTCGCTGGCGTCTACATATGATTACATATCTTTTCATGTCAGACCTGATGGCATTGGACATCCCCCGTGCGACGGAGCTGCGCCAGCGGATGGAGACAGCCGCCGACGATCTCGACTGGGACGCTCAAGCGTTGGAGGGGCCGCTGGCTGAGGCCGCTTCTCTGCTGGGGAGCCCTCTCCCCGACATCGTTGGCGGCACCCGCCGGGTAGCCGGTGAGCTTCGAGAGGGCGCACTCGACCTTCAGGAGCGCACACGGATGATGCTGGCCGGGGGCCTGGAGATGAACGAGGGACTGGGCGCGCTGGAACGCATACGCGAGCACTTCACCATGATCGAGTCGCGGGGCAACCCGGACCGAGCCGACGGCCTGCTGTCCCGTCGCGACCTGAGATGGGCCGTCCACTCGGCCGACTCGACGACCGCCGCAGCCGCGAGCTGGATGCTGGACCACGACCTCTTCTTCGATCAGGTCGAGACGGCCAAGCACAACAACGACTACCTCGACCGGATGGACTCCGGCGAGTTCACCTTCGATCCCGACGACCGCGACGGTCTGATGAGCCGCGACGACATCGACGCCTTCCTGGACAAGACCGCGGCGCGGGCGATGCTGATGCCCCACGCCGCAACGATCGACGCGGCCGGCGACGGACGGACGGACGGCTTCATGAGCAAGACCGACTTCGAGGCCTTCCTGGGCGACTACAACCTGACGGCCGAGGAGGCCGCCGCGGTTCGGCAGGTGCTAGACGACCGCGCCTACCACGCCACCGGCGGCGGGGTCGGCTTGGGCGGCGTGCTCGACGCGGTGTCGTTCGTGCCTGTCATCGGCGACATCGTCGACGGGGCCAGGTCGATCTACTACACGCTGCACGGCGACTTCGACACCGCCGCCCTGTTCGCGCTGGGTCTCGTCCCCCTGCCCGGGCTCTCGTCGTCGGGTCTGCGAGGGGCCCTGAAGGTGGTGGACAGGGTGACAAAGGTTGCCCGCATGGTCGGCCGCAAGGAGGCGAGCAAGGAGGCCGCACGGTTGGCCATGAAGGGCACCGCGGCCAACTATGCGGCCCACGAGGGCGCGCAGCAGGCCAGCGGGGCGCTCGACGGCGGCCTCGACATCGACGAGTCGGCCGGCTACGTGGTCGACGATGTGCTCGGCCCCCAAGTCGAGGACCTCCTGGACGAGGATCTCGACCCACACCTGAGGGCTCTCCTGACCGACAGGCTCGAGCAGGCTCTCAACGACAGAATCGACCTGGATACCCGGATCCGGCTGTCGGAGGCCAACACGGTGATCGCCCGCCGCATCGCCGAGCACCACGCCTTCGAGGCCATCTTCCGCAGAGTGAGCCCCGGCTGAACCGCGGCCCTTCAGCGCTGGATGCGGGTCTTGCCGAAGATAGTGCCGTAGAGCAGGCGGCCGTCGTCGTCGACAGTGACTCCGCCGCCGAGGGTGTTGTAACGAGACCCGCCCACCACGTAGTGGAAGCGGCTTTCGCCGGTGGACCAGTCGAGCGCCTCGATCGTCCATCGACCGTCCCGCGTCCCACAGGTGTAGACGAGATCCGACCCCTGAGCGACGAAGGGCACCGAGTTTGGCGAGGACACCTCGGCGTTGATCCAGGCTTCCCGCAGGCGGCGCTCGCCCGGATCCCACTCGTACTTGTGCATGCCGTAGGGCGTGTAGGCGGGCTTGTGCCCCAGGAAGAAACTGAACATGCGGGCCCGTGTGGTCGGCCACGCGTCGGGCAGGGACGCCGGCTCGTTGTTGACGGTCATGGCGCCGTAGCCCGACACCGTGATCGACTGCTCGGTCTTGATCTCGGTGCGGGTCGGGTCGCCCATGTCGGCCGGGCCCATCCCCGCGATGCGCCGTGACGGGGCGTCGGGAAGCTGCTCCCAGTCGTCGGGGATCTCGTCGCGCCACAGCAGGGTGATGTTGACCACGTCGTCGCCGTCACCGATGACCACGAAGCGGTCCTCGTCGGGCCCGAAACCCATCAGCGACGGCGTGGTGCCCGAACCGTCCCCGCCGCCGTTGCGGTAGCGGGCCGACCATGCACCGTCGGCGGAGTCGAGCGACAGCCGCTCCCCCGTCCAGACCACCTTGTGGATGGTGTCGACCGAGCTGACGTAGATGCCGCCGTCGTCGCCGGTACAGCTGCTGGTGCGCACCCAGCCGTAGCTGGTGTGGCCGTACCGGGCAGCCCGGTCGGCGCAGTGCTCGGCCGCGTCGGTGCCGGCTCCGGGAAGCTGGATGGCGTCGTAGGTGCTGAAGTCGCGGGACAGGCACACCACCCAGCCGTGGTCGGTGGTCATCACCAGCCGGCCGTCGAAGGTGATGTTGATCCCCACGAAGTGCCCGTCGACGCCGTCGGGCCGGTACCAGCGGTCCCGCTCGACGATGGGACTGCTGGGATCCGAGGGATCGACCTCGACGTAGGCCGCGGCGTGGTCCTTGCGGCCCAGGAACAGCGTGTGGTCGCAGTCGAGCAGCGAGTAGATCCCGTCGAGTCCGGTCATGAACCGGACCGCGATCCCTATTGCGTGGGCGACGACGTCGTCGCCGTCGAGGCTGTCGAGACCTGCTTCTAGGCCTTCGAGTTCGGTCGGATCGGTGATGGGCTCCGTGCCGGTGGGCAGCGTTGCGAGAACTTCCAGGGTGTCGTAGTCGAGCTTGGCGATGGTCTGGCGTCCGTTGGACCAGATGACCCGCCGGCCGTCGGGGTAGCGCCCCGATATCAGGCCGCCGAAGTGACCGGGCCCCAGCGGCGTGTACTGGATGTCGGCCGCCTCCAGGACCTCGGTCGGGCCTTCGGGACCGCGTCCCGGTGTGTTGTCCTGCTGGTCGCACCGGCCGTGGGCCATGGCGTTGCCACTGTCGGCCAGGAACGGGTTGCGGGGACCGCTGCGCATGCCGCTCACGCCCCGGCCGCGGCCTCGAAGGCCTCCACCCAGGGCGCCAGGTACTCCGCAGCCTGGTCGATGCCCCGCGGCGATTGCAGATGGACGCGAAGGTCGGTCGCTCCCGCGGCGATCAGCTCGGGAACCGCGGCCATTGTGCGCGTGATCTGGGGTTCGCCGCGATCGTCGCGTGACAGCCTCACGTTCGCCGCGACCTCGATTCCGGACGGGTCGCGCCCCGTGGCGGCCACCGCCTCGCGCATCTTGTCTATGCCAGAGGCGATGTCGGCTGCATCGGGTCCCCACGGGATCCAGCCCGAGCCGAAGCGGGCCAGGCGAGCCATCGAGCGCCGGTTGACGGTGCCGCTGACCCACACGGGCACGGTCCCGGCGGTCGGCTTGGGCATCTGATGTATGCCTTCGAAGTTCAGCTCCCCGGTGCTGACCGAGGCCCGCTCCTGGGTCCACAGCGCGTGACATACCTCCAGGGTGTGGTCGAGCAGGCGCCCCCGGGCGGCAAAGTCCAGGCCGGCGGCCTGGTATTCCTCCTCCTGCCAGCCCACGCCCACGCCTAGATCCAATCGGCCGCCGGTGAGCACGTCGATGGTGGCCGCGGTCTTGGCCAGCACGATCGGGCGGCGCAGCGCGGCAAGCAAGATCATCGGGCACAGCCGCACCTGCTCGGTCAGGGCACCGACCATGGCCAGCACGGTCAGCGGCTCCAGCCAGGCCCCGTCGGGGCCGGTGGGCTGGCGGCCGCCTTCGAGGCCGCCCAGGGCCGGATCGGCGTAGCGGTCGAGGCGCTCGCCGTAGACGACGTGGTCCGAGACCACCAGCCGGCCGATACCGGCCCGGTCGGCCGCTACGGCCAGATCGAAGAGGCGCTGCCAGTCGCCGGGCGGCTCGGCTGCGAAGTTGACAAGGTGTATCGACAGGCGGGGCTTCATCGGGATCCATCCTCCTCGCTGGTGCGGGCGGCCCGGCTGGGAGCCACCCGGGGCGGCTCGTTGGGCATCTTCGGGTAGACGGGAGGCCAGGGGGCGTCCATCAGGCCGGAGTCCATATCCCGAGCGTGCCACTCCATCAGCGGCTCCAGCGAGGCGGGCATGCCGTCCATGGCCGCCCACGGGTCCCCGACTTCGGCCACCCTGGCGCCGACGCTGGCGATGGTCAGGTCCTCGGGCTGCACGTCGTCCAGTTCGTCCCAACTGATCGGCGCCGAGACCTGCGCGCCCACCCGGGGACGGGCCGACCACGCCCCGAATACCGTCTTGTGTGGGGCGTTCTGGTTGAAGTCCACGAACACTCGCCGGCCCCGCTCCTCCTTCCACCAGGCGTCCGTGATCAGGTCGGGGCGGCGCCCGGCCATCTCCCGGGCCAGGGCCACCGCCGCCGCCCGGACGTCGTAGGAGTCCCAGCGGGGCGCCAACCGGGAATAGACATGCAGTCCCCGCCGCCCCGAGGTCTTGATGTAGACGGTCATGCCCAACTCGTCGAAGGCGGCCTTCACCTCATGGGCCGCCTCCCGCACCTGGTCGAAGGCGACGCCGGGCTGGGGGTCCAAGTCGATGCGCAGTTCGTCGGCGAAGTCCGGGGTGTCGGCTCGGTAGGGCCAGACATGGAATCCGAGGCAGCCCATGTTGACGGCCCACACCACATGGGCGAGATCGGTAGCCACCATGGCGTTGGACAGGGTGCCGTTGGGGGTGCTCACCACTGTGGTCGTGAGCCATTCGGGGGCGCCCTTGGGAACCCGCTTCTGGAAGAAGGACTTGCCCGAGGCACCGTCCGGGTAGCGCTCCAGCAGTACGGGGCGACCTCCCATGGCCCGCATCAGGGGCTCGGCCACCGAAAGGTAGTACTCGACGAGGTCGAGCTTGGTCTCACTGCGGGCGGAGAAGAACACCTTGCTGGGATTGGTGACGCGCACGTCGCGCCCATCCACCTCCAGCTCCACGACATCGGCAGCCACGGTGGCCTCAAGACTGGCGCGGGAGCCCGAGCACTCGGTCCCTGCGGTCAGTCGCCCAGCAGGTCGACCAGAGCGTCCACCGCCAGCCGGTAGCTGGTGGCGCCGAAGCCGGTGACGACCCCGGCGCACACTCCGGCGATGGCCGACGTGTGGCGGAAGTCCTCGCGGGCGTACACGTTGGACAGGTGGGTCTCCACCACGGGCACATCGACCGCGGCGATGGCGTCGCGCAGCGCGATCGAGTAGTGGGTCAGAGCGCCGGCGTTGAGCACCACGCCGTCGGCGGCTCCCTCCCCGCCGGCCGCGGCAGCCTGGATGGCTGCCACCAGGTCGCCCTCGACGTTGGACTGAACGTGGCGCAGCATCGCGCCGCGCGACTCGGCGTGGGCCGTCACTCCGGCGATCAGCTCATCGAGGGTGGCGTGGCCGTACACCTCCGTCTCGCGGGTACCGAGCATGTTGAGGTTGGGACCGTTGACTACCAGGATCGTTAACGCCATAGCGCAGTTATAGCCCGAGCAGCGACATCACCGCGTCGGCCACCTCGTCGGGACTGCGGCCCTCGGTGTCCACCGAGGCAAACCGTGCGTAGCCCTCGGCCCGCTCCTCCAGGAGTTCCCGCACCCGCTCCGAGGCGTCCCGCCCGGCCAGCAGCGGCCTCCCAGCAGTGTCGCCGATCCGTTCGATGACGATGTTGGGGCCTGCGGTCAGGCAGAAGACCTCAGCCGTCGGCTCCAGGCAGGCCGCGCACTCGCCGTCGAGCATCATCCGCCCCCCGGTCGCGATCACGAGACCCCTGCGGTCGGCCAGCTCACGGGCCACAGACCGCTCCATGTCCCGGAAGGCCTCCTCGCCGTCGCGCTCGAAGATCTCATGTATGGGCCCGGCCCGCGACTCGATCACCTCGTCGGTGTCGACGAAGCCGCAGCCCAGACGGTCGGCCAGGATCCGGCCCACCGTCGTCTTGCCGGTGCCCATGAAACCGGTCAGGACAACGTTCAGGGTCCCGTCGTGCCCCATGCACAGAAGGCTACGGAGTGATCGGGCAGACTCTCGGCGTGCAGAATGGCTTCTTCGGGCTGCTGCGACGGAGATTCGATCCGGCGCTTGACCGCCCATTCTTGCGGGTTCCCGGCGCTTGCTCGCTCACCTACGGCGACATGGACGAGCGGTCGGCCCGGTCCGCCGGATGGCTGGAGTCGCAGGGAGTCTCGACCGGGGATCGGGTGGTGGTGCAGCTTCCAAAGTCAGCCGACGCGGTGGCCCTCTACCTCGGAGTGATGCGTCTGGGCGCGGTATATGTGCCGCTCAACACCGCCTACACCGAAGCCGAGGTCGACTGGTTCGTATCGGACGCCAAGCCTGCCGCGGTCGTGCGCGACGCCGCCGCCGTGACCGCGGGGCTGGAACGGGCCGAGCCGCTGACCGGATTCGCCGATCGCCGAGACGATGACCTCGCGGCCCTCGTGTACACATCGGGCACCACCGGCCGGCCCAAGGGCGCCATGCTGACCCACGGCAACCTGGCCAGCAACGCGCTGACACTCAACGAGGCCTGGGCGTTCCGGCCGACCGACGTGCTGTTGCACGCTCTGCCGATCTTCCATGTGCACGGTCTCATGGTGGCGCTGCATACCGCCATGCTCAGCGCCTGCGAGATGATCTTCCTGGGGCGCTTCGATGCCGCTGAGGTGCTCGCCTGCCTGCCCGAGGCGACCGTGATGATGGGTGTGCCCACCTACTACAGCCGGCTCATGGCCCTCGACGGCTTCGACGCGGCCGCTTGCAGCCGCATCCGTCTCCTGGTGTCAGGATCGGCACCGATGACTGCCGAGTTGCACCGGGCGGTGGCTGAGCGCACCAGCTGCGAGGTGCTGGAACGCTACGGGATGAGCGAAGCACTGATGATCACCTCGAACCCCTACGACGGTTCCCGGGTGCCGGGCACGGTGGGTCCGGCCCTGCCAGGCGTCGAGGTGCGGGTATGGGGCGATGACGGGTGTGCGCCGGTGGGACAGGCGGGGATGGTTCAGGTGAGGGGTCCCAATGTCGGTCCGGGCTACTGGAGCCGGCCCGACGCGACCGCCGAGTCCCGCACCGAGGACGGCTGGTTCATCACCGGCGACATCGGCCGCCTCGACGGCCAGGGTCGCCTGACGCTGGAGGGCCGGGCCGGAGACATGATCATCTCAGCAGGCCTGAACATATACCCAGTCGAGATCGAGCAGGCTCTCGACGCCCATCCTGCCGTCTCGGAGTCCGCGGTGGTGGGCCTTGAGCACCCCGACCTCGGCGAAGCGGTCACAGCCTTCGTGGTCGCGGAGCACGACGCCGGCAGTGACCCCGACGAGCAGGCCTCGGATCTGGCCAGCACCCTCGACGACCTCGCCCGGTTCAAGCATCCCAAGCGCTACGTCATCGTGGAAGAACTGCCCCGCAACGCCATGGGCAAGGTCCTCAAGGCTGAGTTGCGGACCCGGTACGCCGACCTGTTCACGAAATGAGCGACTGGTCCCAGGGGCGGCGGTACTGTCCGGGCGTGCACAGGCTGAAGAGACGTGCCGGATTCCTCACCGCGTCGGCGTGCGCGGCCGCCGTGGTGCTCGCATCGGCGGCTTGCAGCGATGGCGACGACACCGCCCATGTTCCCGAGTCCGACCATCTCGGCGACGGCTCCCTGGGCATCGTGGAGGTGGACGCGGGCGACGCGTTGCAGATCCGCTCGCTGAACACCATCACCGGCGATGTGGCCTACCTCGGCATACCCAACCAGCGGGGCGTGGAGCTGGCCGTGGCCGACTTCGGCCCG
>VXNG01000271.1 GCA_009840695.1 Acidimicrobiaceae bacterium | reverse complement strand
CTAAGGACTGCTGATGGCCGAGATCACGATGCCGCAACTGGGAGAGACGGTCACCGAGGGGACCATCACCCGATGGTTCAAGCAGGTCGGTGACGAGGTTGCCCTCGACGAGGCACTCTTCGAAGTCTCCACCGACAAGGTCGATACCGAGGTGCCGTCGCCGGTGGCCGGGGTGGTGGCCGAGATCCTCGCCGGTGAGGGCGACCTTGTGGAGGTCGGACAGGTCCTGGCCCGGGTCGGCGAGGCAGGGGAGGCCCCGCCCGCGGAGGCGCTGGCGGTTGAGCCGGTGCAGGAAGTGGTGGAGCCGCCGGCGGTCGCGCCGGTGCAAGAGGTGGTCGATCCGCCGGCCGCCCCCGAACCGCCACCCGCCCCCGAACCGACGCCCGAAGCGGTTGAGGCGCCATCTGAACCGGCGGAGCCGGAAATCGCATCGGAGCCGGAGGAGCCGAGGGCCGCTGGGGCGTTCCGAGCGGCGGGGATCGTGCTGTCGCCGGTCGTGCGCCGGCTGATCAGCGAGAACAACCTCGATCCGTCCACGCTGACTGGCACCGGCCTCGGCGGCCGCATCACCCGCGCCGACGTCGAGCAGGCCATACGGACCCGCGCCTCGGCCGAAGCTGAAGCTCCCACTGCCGCTGAATCTCCGGCAGCGGCGGAGGCTCCGGCTCCCGTTGAGGCTGAGCCTCCGCCTCCGGCCGCCGCGCCTGAGGAGCCCCGGCGCTCACGCCGGGCCAGACGATCAGCGGTGCCTGCAGTCGCGGTCCGTACCGGCGACAGCGTGGTGCCCCTCAACAACATCCGGCGACGCACCGCCGAGCACATGGTGATGTCCAAACAGACGTCGCCTCACGTCCTTACCGCCATAGAGGTCGACTACGAGGGCGTGGAGACGGTTCGCCGTTCCGCCAAGCAGGCGTGGAAGGCGGAAGAGGGCTTCAGCCTCACCTACCTGCCCTTCATCGCCCGGGCCGTGGTCGACGCCCTGCGCGATTACCCGCACCTCAATGCCAGCTTCGGCGGAGACGAACTCGTGGTCCACGCGAACGTCAACCTCGCCGTCGCGGTGGACATCGACTTCCAGGGCCTGCTGGCGCCGGTGATCCACGGCGCAGAGGGCAAACGACTCCGCCAGATCGCGCGAGACATCGTGGACCTGGCCAACCGGGCCCGCAGCCGCAAGCTCGGACCCGACGACCTGGCCGGCGGCACCTTCACCCTCACCAACGCCGGGCAGTACGGGACGATGATGCAGTTCCCGATCATCAACCAGCCCCAGGTCGCCATCCTCAGCACCGACGGCGTGGCCCGCAAGCCGGTAGTGGTGACCGACTCCTACGGTAACGAGTCCATTGCCATCCACTCGATGGGCGTGCTCGCCATGGCCTGGGACCACCGAGCGTTCGACGGCGCCTACGCGGCTGCGTTCCTCCACCGGATCAAGGAGATCATCGAGACCCGCGACTGGGAGGCTGAGATCCGCTGAGCTCATCGGTGGTCGCCCCTGACCGGCCCGTGCTGCGGATCCGCTGGCTCGGCCGTGTGGCCTACGACGACGCTCTCGCACTGCAGCGTCGCCTGCACGCCCACTCCATCGACGACCACCTGCTGCTGCTCGAGCATCCCCACGTGGTGACCCTGGGTCGCCGGGGCCGGCGCGAGCACTTGCTGGTCGACGTCGAGGCGTTGGGCGGCTCGGTGGTGGAGACCGATCGGGGCGGCGAAGTGACATACCACGGGCCGGGGCAGCTGGTGGGCTATCCGATCCTCACCGTGCCCGGCCGGCGAGGCGGCGGGATGGCCGACACCGCCGCCTACGTAGGCGGCGTGGAGCAGATGTTGATCGGCGTGCTCGCTGACCTGGGGCTGGAGGCAGGGCGTATCGACCGTCACACCGGTGTCTGGGTGGAGCCAGACGGCTTCCGGCCCCGCAAGATCGCGGCCATCGGAGTGAGGCTGTCGCGGGCTCGCTCCATGCACGGCTTCGCGCTCAACGTCGATCCCGATCTGGAGTGGTTCGCTCGGATCGTGCCCTGCGGGATCACCGGTCTGGGAGTGACATCGCTGGCGGCTGAGGGCATCGACGTGTCGATGCAACAGGTCGTGGACCTCGTGGCGCAACGGGCGGCTGGGAGGTGGGGCGCGCACGGCCGCATCGACCGCGCCGATGTCGCCCACTGGGTGGCTCCTGCCGACCTGGCCCAGTTCACCCGGGACGCGGCCAACGGCTCGATGGATGCCGATCCGGCGCCGGACGGCAGCCCGGCGGCCGGAGCCGCGGCCGAGGGAGTGTCGCCCCGCCTGCTGGGCCGCCTGGAGGCTGCCCGACTGGACGGCGAGAGCCATGAGCCGGTGCCGCTACGGTCGCGCAAGCCGGAATGGATGCGGGTCCCGCTCAGCACCGGGCCGACGTTCCACGAGGTCCGCTCCACGCTGCGCGGCCTCGACCTGGTGACGGTCTGCGAAGAGGCCGGCTGCCCCAACATCTCGGAGTGCTGGAACGACGGCACGGCGACCTTCATGATCCTCGGCGAGCGCTGCACCCGGGCCTGCGGCTTCTGCCTGGTTGACACCCGTCGCCCCGGGCCTGTGGACGCAGAAGAGCCGGAGCGGGTGGCCAGCGCCGCGGTCCGGATGGGCCTCGAGCACGTGGTGGTGACGATGGTGGCCCGCGATGATCTGGCCGATGGGGGAGCGGTTGTGGTGGCTGAGACTGTGGCCGCGATCCGGCGTCGCCTTCCCACTGCCCGTGTTGAGACGCTGATAAGCGACTTGGGCGGCGACGCTGGTGCTCTCCAGACGGTGTTCGATGCCCGTCCCGACGTGCTCAACCACAACATCGAGACGGTGGCCCGGCTTCAGCGGGCGGTGCGCCCGTCGGCCGGCTACGCCCGCAGCCTGTCGGTGTTGTCCAGGGCGAAGACGGAGGGACTGACCACCAAGTCGTCGATCATCGCGGGCATGGGCGAGACCCACGACGAGGTCGTCCAGACCATGGCCGACCTGCACGCAGCGGGAACCGACATCGTGACCATCGGCCAGTACCTGCGGCCCAGCGCCCGTCATCTCCCGGTTGATCGCTGGTGGCCGCCGGAGGTGTTCGAGCGGTGGAAGAAGATCGGCGAAGCGATGGGCATCAGCCATGTCGAGGCATCCCCCCTCACCCGATCCAGCTACCACGCCCGCCAGGCCGCCGACGCCGCCGTCAAGGCGGGCGCGGCGCAAACCTAGGCTTACGGCCATGTTCGCCAGTCGGCTGGACAGGGCCAGGGAGTTGATGGCCGAGCAGGGCGTCGACGTGCTGCTGCTGTCGGTGGGTGCCGACCTGCCGTACTTCTGCGGCTACGAGGCCATGCCGCTGGAGCGGCTCACCATGCTGGTCGTGCCCCGCGACGGCGCGGCCACTCTGGTCGTGCCCCGTATGGAGGCTCCCCGGGTGGTGGAGCGTCCCGAAGTATTCGACGTGAGGCCCTGGGACGAGACCGAGGACCCGGTGGCCATCGTGGCCGGCCTAGCCGGAGCGGCGGCGGTGGCCACCGTTGGCGACCACATGTGGTCCCGGTTCCTGGTGGAGTTGATGGGGGCCATGCCGGACGCGGTGTGGAGGCGCGGCTCGGAGGTGACCGCACCCATCCGCTCGGCTAAGACTGCCGACGAGATCGAGCGCCTGCGGTCCGCCGGCGCGGCGGTAGACCGGATCGCGGGCCGGCTCCAGCGGGGCGAGATCGAATTGGTGGGGCGGACCGAGGCCGAGGTCTCGGCCGAGCTGGGCCGACAGATCGTGGCTGAGGGCCATGATCGAGTGAACTTCGCCATCGTGGCCGCCGGTGCCAACGCGGCCAGCCCCCATCACGAGCCCGGCGGCCGTGTGATCGGCACCGATGAGGTCGTGCTGTGCGACTTCGGCGGCACGATGGTGGGCGGCGACGGCGTGGGGTACTGCTCCGACATCACCCGCTGCGTGTACACCGGAGAGCCGCCACGCGAGTTCGACGAGCTCTACGAAGTCCTCTTCGAAGCGCAGGCTGCCGGCGTGGCCGCGGCTGTCGTGGGCACGCCCGCCCAAGAGGTGGACCGAGCGGCACGGTCGATCATCGCCGCGGCCGGCTACGGCGAGTACTTCGTGCACCGCACCGGCCACGGGATCGGGACCGAGGCCCACGAGGACCCCTACATCGTGGAGGGTAACCATCAGCCACTGGCGGCCGGCAACGCCTTCTCGGTCGAGCCGGGGATCTACGTGCCCGGTCGGTGGGGGGCACGCCTGGAGGACATCGTGGCCGCGTCGCCGGCCGGTCCCGACCCCCTCAACCGCGCCGACCACCACCTGGCCGTCGTCGCCTGAGCGGCCTGCCTCGCCGCAATGGTCGAACTCGACGCCGCCACCCTGCTGGTCGGCTGGGCCGCGGGCGGGTGGTTCTTCCTGTGGGTGACCACCCGCCGCCGCGAGGTCGGGCTCGGCTACGGCTGGCTGATGCGGGGAGTGTTCCTGGCGCTGGCCACCGGCTCTCTGGTCACCGCACTAATGGCCGAGCCGACCTGGAGCCGCGAGGCGGTCACGATGGTCTTCGTCTGCGTCGGGCTGGTCGCGGGAGCGGTCTCCGTGGCGCGCCGGTCGGCGGGCGTGGCCGGTCAGCGGGCCCAGGTGGCGCGCCGGTCGGCCCGGGTGGCGGAGATGACCGGTATCGACCGGGCCGAGGCCCGCTTCGATCCTCTTGCGCCCGAGTTCCCTCCCGCGCTGGATCTGGCGGCGGCCACGGTGGGGCTGCTGGCGACCCTCCTCGGCGCGATCGGGGCTGGGGGTCCGCTCGGGCTGGCGGTGGCTCGCACCCTTGTCGGCGCGCTGTTCTGCGGGGCGGTGCTGAGCGCGATGCTGCTGGGCCACTGGTACTTGGTCCAGCCCGGCCTGGCCCGCGGGCCGCTGCTGCAGATGATCCGGGCCGCGGCGGTGCTCTGGGTGCCCGAGACGATCGTGATGCTGTGGCCCACGGGCATGGTGTCGGTGCTGAACGGGACCATCGACGACGGCTACAACGGCCTGCTGGGCTGGTTCTGGGTCGCCTCTACCGCCACGACACTTCTGCTGGTGGCGGTAGCGAGAGCCGCGCTGCGCGAGCGCCAGTACTCCGCGGTGATGGCCGCCACCGGCCTGGTGTACCTGGCCATCGTCACCGCCTTCGGCCAGGACCTGGTGGCCCGCATCCTGCTCGCCCCCTAGACTCATTCAAGCGGTGCGGAGGCCTGTGCACCGGGTTCCGGCTTCTCCGGACCCGGGCCGGAACGAGGAGGCCAACAGTGCCGAGAGTGATCTGGAAGGGATCGATCAGCTTCGGACTGGTCACGATTCCCGTGCAGCTCTTCAGCGCGGTGAGCCGCAAGAACGTGCGTTTCAACCAGCTCGACGCCGAGACCGGGGCCCGTGTGCGCTACAAGAAGGTGTCGTCGGCCGATGACAAGGAGTTGCCGCCCGAGCGGATTATTAAGGGCTACGAGCTGGCGTCGGGTGACTATGTCACCGTCACCGACCGCGAGCTGGAGGAGCTGGCCCCGGTCGCGGCCCGCACCATCGACATCGACGCCTTCATCGACCTAGCCGACATCGATCCCGTCTTCTACGACAGCGCCTACCACCTGGTTCCCGACGAGGCCGCGGCCAAGCCCTACAAGCTGCTGGCCGAGGCCATGGATGAGGCCAACAAGGTGGCCATCTGCGGTTTCGTGATGCGCTCCAAGCAGCATCTGGCCGCTATCCGTCCTGTTGAAGGGCGGCTGATGCTGTCAACCATGGTCTACTCCGATGAGCTGGTCGCACCCGACGAGATCGACGGCTTCGACGGGCTCGGCGACATAGAGGTGGAGGAGCGCGAGACAGCCATGGCCCGCCAGCTCATCGCCGCCCTTGAAGCCCAGTTCGAGCCAGGCCGCTACACGGACTCCTACCGGGAGGCGGTGCTGGAGCTGATCGAGCGCAAGGCGTCCGGCGACACCACGGCAACAGTGGCCTCGGCGGCTCCGACCTCCGACACGGTCGTGGACCTGATGGCCGCGCTGGAGGCCTCGGTAGCTGCGGCCAAGGAGGCCCGCAAGCGTCACCCCGCGGCAGGCAAGCCCAAGACCGATGACACCGACGCCACGTCGGACTCCGGAGCCGCGCAGGAGGAACCGGCCGAGAAGGTACGCAAGTCCGCGTGAAGACCGCCGGCCACTGGGGCGGCAGTGCTGGGTAGGTTCGAGCAGTGAGCGCACCCGAGCGCGTGCCCGTAACCATCGATGGGCGCCGGCTGTCGGTCAGCAACCTCGAAAAGGTCATGTACCCGCTGACGGGGTTCACCAAGGCGCAGGTGATCGACTACTACGTGAGGGTCGCTCCGGTGATGCTCCCCCACGTCGGCGACCGGGGCGTGACCCTGCGTCGCTGGCCCGACGGCGTGACCGCCGAATCATTCTTCGAGAAGCGCTGCCCCAAGCACCGTCCCGACTGGGTTCCCACGTGCCGTGGTCCGGGCGACAGGGGAGGGCCGATCGAATACTGCCGCCTCGACTCAGTGGCCGCGCTGGCATGGTCGGCCAACCTCGCTGCGCTGGAGATCCACGCTCCGATGGCCCGCTGCGGCGATCTCGACTCGCCCACCATGGTCGTGTTCGACCTCGATCCGGGCAGGCCGGCCACGATCGTCGAGTGCTGCCAGGTGGCCCTGCATGTCCGCGAGGTTCTGGAGTCGGTCGGACTGGCCGGATGGCCCAAGACATCAGGCAGCAAGGGGATGCAGCTCTACGTGCCCCTCAACCGGCCGCACTCCCACGACCACGCGGCCGGCTTCGCCCTGGCCGTGGCCCAGCTGCTCGAGAAGCGCCTGCCGGCGCTGGTGGTGTCGGTGATGAAGCGCAGCCTCCGACCGGGGAAGGTGTTCATCGACTGGAGCCAGAACGCCCGCTTCAAGACCACCATCGCCCCCTACTCGCTGAGGGGCCGCGACCGTCCCACCGTGTCCGCGCCGATCACCTGGGACGAGGTGTCCGACGGGGCCGACGGCGAGCCGCTGTCGTTCACCGCCCCCGAAGCGCTGGACCGGGTTGAACAACTCGGCGACCTGTTCGCGCCCACGCTGACCGTCGAGCAGGACCTCCCCGCCCCGTCCTCCTAGCCCCCGGAGCGAATTGGCAGCGTTGTGCACGGTATGCGTGCATTCTGCTGCCAATTCCGGCTGCGAGGGGTGGGCGGCCCGCCGTTAGCCTGACCGGATGCCGATAACAGTCACTGCGGTGCGCTCGGTTCCCAAGGCCGCCACCGCCAGCGTTTCTCTCGTCACCGCCGAGGATGTCGAGGCCGGCGTAGACGGCTTCGACGGAGCGGTGCTGGACACGGCCGGCTTCGCGGGCAATGCGGAGCAGGTCCATCTGCAGCCCGTTGATGGCGGCTTCACCGGGTTGGTCGGTGTAGGCCCGGCCTCCGAAGTGACCGCGACCACCGTCCGGCGAGCGGGAGCGGCGTTGGCCCGCGCCTGCTCACGCCACGCACGGGCGGCGGTGCGACTTCCTGCCGATTCCGCCATCAACGACGCCGCGGCCCGCCAGGCGCTGGCCGAGGGCGTGATCCTGGGCGGCTACCGCTACACCGTCTACAAGTCGTCCGCCGACGTCGGCAACGGCGCCCCCAGGCTGGCCCGGGTCGACGTGGTGGGCAGCACTTCGGCCGCGGCCAAGGAAGCCCTGGCCCGCGGCTCCACCATCGCGGCGGGCGTGTGCGTGGCCCGCGATCTGTCCAACGAGCCCGGCGGCTCGCTCACCGCCCCGGCCTTCGCTCGCAAGGCTGTCGCGGTAGCCCGCAAGGCCGGACTCAAGTCGAAGGTCTGGACCGAGACCGAGATCAAGAAGCAGCGCCTGGGCGGCTTGCTCGGCGTCAACCGGGGCAGCACCCATCCGCCCCGCTACGTGGAGCTCACCTACGAGCCCGAGGGCGACCCGGCCGCGACGCTGGCCTACGTGGGCAAGGGGATCACGTTCGACGCCGGAGGCCTGTCCATCAAGACCGCCCAG
>VXNG01000051.1 GCA_009840695.1 Acidimicrobiaceae bacterium | reverse complement strand
CCGGGGTGGAGCAGCGGGGCGGCGGGTCTGGCAGGATTGCGGTCCGCGAGAGCCCAACAACCAAGGAGATGCAACCGATGGGTGAGATGGTGGAGTTCGCTGCCAACGGATCGACAGCGCGTGGCTATGTGGCCGCCGCGGCCGGGAGCTCGGGCCCCGGCGTGATCGTGCTACAGGAGTGGTGGGGGCTCGTTCCCCAGATCAAGGCCGTGTGCGACCTGCTCGCCGAGGAGGGCCTCACCGCGCTGGCACCCGACCTGTACCAGGGTGAGATGGCCACCCACACCGAGATGGACAAGGCCGGCGAGCTGATGACCAGCCTGCCGCCGGAGCGGGCCGCCCGCGACATGTCCGCCGCCATCGACTACCTCATCGGCCACGACGCCTGCTCGTCGTCCACCGTCGGCGTCACCGGCTTCTGCATGGGCGGGCTGCTCACCCTTCGCATCGCCGCACTCGCCGGCGACCGGGTGTCGGCCGCGGCCCCGTTCTACGGCGCGCCCCTCGGCGACGACTCGCTCGACTGGACCAACCTAAGCGCCAAGGTCGAGGGCCACTTCGCGTCCAGCGACGACTTCTTCCCGCCCGACGCCTGCGAGGCGCTGGCCCAGCAACTCCGCGACATGGGCAAGGATGTCGTCTTCCACACCTACGAGGGCACCGGCCACGGCTTTGGCAACTGGGAGGACCCGCTGGGCACCTACAACGAGGCGGCCTGGAACACCGCTTGGTCCCGCACCCTCAACCTGCTACGGGCCAACGTGACGTGAGCAGGCAGCACCGCGCCCTCGCCCTGCTACGTGCGCAGGGGGTGTAGACACCTGAGCCGACGGGTCTGGGCTTAGTACGTCTCGGGCACGAACGTCTGGTCGGTGATCGGCGGCCTCACGTAGCCCACGCCGGACTGGCGCTCGGGCAGCTCCACGTCCTCCCAAGGGACTGACTCGTACGGAATCACCGACAGCAGGTGCGAGATGCAGTTGAGCCGGGCCTTCTTCTTGGAGTCAGCGTCAACCACATACCAGGGGGCCTGCTTGATGTCGGTGTGGGCGAACAGGGTGTCCTTGGCCTTGGAGAAGTCCACCCACCGGGCCCGACCCTGCACGTCCATGGGCGACAGCTTCCAGCGCTTGAGCGGATCCGCGATCCGGCTCTGGAACCGCCGCTCCTGCTCGGCGTCGCTGACCGAGAACCAGTACTTGATCAGGATGATCCCCGACCGCACCAGCATCCGCTCGAACTCGGGACACGACCGGAGGAACTCCTTGTACTCCTCCTCGGTGCAGAAGCCCATCACCGGCTCGACCAGCCCGCGGTTGTACCAGCTGCGGTCGAACAGGACCATCTCCCCCGCTGCGGGCAGCTCGGCCACATATCGCTGAAACCACCACTCGGTCTTCTCGCGATCGCTGGGCGTGCCCAGGGCCACCACCCGCACCACCCGGGGATTGAGCCGCTCGGTGATCCTCTTGATGACGCCGCCCTTGCCGGCCGCATCACGGCCCTCGAAGATGACCACCACCTTCAGTCCCTTGTGGCGGATCCAGCGCTGGAGCCGCACCAGTTCCTCCTGCAGCCTGCTCAACTCCCGCTCATAGTCACTGTTCTTGATCTTCTTACGCCTGGCGGGTGCTTCATCACCCGACTGTGCGTCACCGAAGGTCACATCAACGCTCATGAATCGGACAATAGTGCAGGCCGCATACTGCGAACTAGCGCGAAGGCTGCACAATAGAGGGATGGAACCACAGCCAGCCGGAAGCTCCCGTTCGTTCACGACGATGTCTGGCGTGCCGGTGGACGCGGTGTACGGCGATGGACCGATGCCCGGGGAGTTCCCCTACACGCGGGGCATCTACCCGGAGATGTACCGCAGCCGGCTGTGGACGATGCGGATGTTCGCTGGGTTCGGCACCGCGGTGGACACCAACGGGCGCTTCAAGGACATCCTGCGCCATGGCGGCACCGGCCTGTCCACCGCATTCGACATGCCGACCCTCATGGGCCGCGACTCCGACGACGAGGTGTGGTCGGCCGGCGAGGTCGGCCGGGCCGGCGTGGCGGTCGACACTCTGGCCGACATGGAGGACTTGTTCGCCGGTATTGACTTGGGCTCGGTGTCGACTTCGATGACCATCAACGGTCCTGCCATCGTGGCTCTGGCCCAGTACATCGCAGTCGGAGACAAGGCAGGAGTAGACCGGGACCGGCTGTCAGGCACGATCCAGAACGACATCTTGAAGGAGTACCAGGCCCAGAAGGAGTACATCTTCCCGCCCCGGCCCTCGATGCGCATCGTCACCGACATGATGCGTTTCACGACCGCGGAGATGCCCCGGTGGCACCCGGTGTCGATCTCGGGCTATCACATTCGCGAAGCCGGCTCGACCGCGGCGCAGGAGCTGGCCTTCACCCTGGCAAACGGCTTCGCCTATGTCGAGGCGGCCCATGCTGCCGGCCTCGACGTGGACGACTTCGCGGCCAGGCTCAGCTTCTTCTTCAACAGTCACAGTGACTTCTTCGAGGAGATCGGCAAGTACCGGGCCGCCCGCCGCATCTGGGCCACCTGGATGAAACAGCGCTACAGCGCCGCCTCCGAGCGCAGCCTGATGTGCCGGTTCCACACCCAGACCGCAGGTGTGTCACTCACCGCCCAGCAGCCCGAGATCAACATCGCCCGGGTGGCGCTGCAGGCGCTGGCCGCCGCCCTGGGCGGCACCCAGTCACTGCACACCGACGCCTACGACGAGGCACTGGCTCTGCCCAGCGAGAAGGCGGCCCGCATCGCGTTGCGCACCCAGCAGATCGTCGCCCATGAGATCGGCGTGGCCAACGTCGCCGACCCGCTGGGCGGTTCGCCTTACGTCGAGTGGATGACCGACGAGATGGAGCGACAGGCCACCGAGATCTTCGACCACCTGCTGGACCTCGGTGACGGCTCGATGCTCGAAGGCGTCTACCAAGCCATCGACAACGGCTGGTTCGTGGGCCAGATCGCGGACTCTGCGTACCGCTTCGAGCGCGAGGTCAACAACGGCAGCCGGATCATCGTCGGTGTCAACGCCTTCACCGACGTCGACGACACCGATCAAGACGGCGCCAACCTGCTGCGCATCGAGCAGGACACCGAGGACCTGCAGCTCAAGCGCCTGGCCGCGGTCAAGCGGTCCCGCGACGACGTAGCGGTGCACCAAACCCTCCAAGCCGTCCGGCGCGCGGCCCAAGACGCAGAGACCAACCTGATGCTGCCAGTAATGGACGCAGTGAACGCCTACGCCACCGAAGGCGAGATCTGCAACGCCCTCGCTGATGTGTTCGGCCGCTACACCGAGCCGGCAATCGTCTGACGGGTGCGGTCACGATGAGCCAATCGGCACCTGCAACCCCCCACGAAGCCCCCATCCGGGTCGTTTTGGCCAAGCTCGGCCTCGACGGCCACGACCGCGGCCTCAAAGTGGTGGCCCGCATGCTGCGCGATGCCGGGATGGAAGTCATCTACCTCGGCCTGCGCCAGACCACCGACACTGTGGTCGCCGCCGTAGAGCAGGAGGACGCCGACGTGATTGGCCTTTCCATGCACAACGCCGGCCATCTCGCGCTCGCCCCCCGGATCATGCAAGCCCTGACCGACGCCGACCTCGACGTGCCGGTGGTTATCGGCGGGATCGTCCCCGAGACCGACGTACAGACGCTCAAGGACATGGGCATCAGCGCCGTGCTCCACCCGGGCGCGTCCGCGGTGGAGGTCGCCGAGGCGGTCCGGGGCTCGCTCGGCGACCGCCCGATCAGCGGGTAGCTCCACGGTTGATGATCGATCCCGGCGAGCTGCTTGAGCGTGCCGTCGACGGCGAGCGCCGAGCACTCGGCCGGCTGCTCAGCCTCGTGGAGCAGGGCGGCGAGTCCGCCGACGAGCTCGATGAGATGGTCCACGACCGCGCACCGGGCGAGGCACCCGTCGTCGGCATCACCGGCGCCCCCGGAACCGGCAAGTCCACGCTCACCGGACACCTGATCGACCAAATGGCGGTTGAGGGATACCAACCCGCCGTGCTGGCCGTCGACCCGTCATCCCCGCTCACCGGCGGCGCGATACTCGGCGACCGCATCCGAATGGACGAAGTAGCCGAGGGCCGGGCCTTCATTCGCTCGATGGCCACCAGAGGGCATGCGGGCGGGCTGGCGCTAGCCGTACCCTCAGCCCTTCGGCTCTTCGAGGCATGCGGCTACGGGCCCCTGGTGGTCGAGACCGTGGGCGTCGGCCAGGTCGAAGTGGACGTCACCCGCACGGCCGACACGACAGTGGTGCTAGCCGCCCCGGGAATGGGCGACGCGGTACAGGCCAACAAGGCCGGCCTGCTGGAGGTGGCCGACGTGCTGGTGGTCAACAAGGCGGACCGCCCCGGCGCCGACGACACCCGCCGCGACCTGGAGCACATGCTCGACTTAAGCCACGTGACCGGCCAAACCCAGCGCTGGCGCCCCGAAGTCATCATGACAACGGCGACGACCGGCAACGGAGCGGGCCAGGTCCACGCAGCCATCCAAGCCCACCGAGCCCACCTGGCAGAGACAGGCGAGCTAGAAACCCGCCGCCAAGCCAGGATCCACCAAGAAGTCCTCGACCGGGTAACCCAGTACTTGGACGCCGCGGCATCGAACTACCTGAGCACGCAACCGGATGAACTGACAGAGGCGCTAGAGGGCAACAGGACCCCAACCGCCGCCGCGGCTGCGATCACCGAGCACCTATTGAGCAACCAGCCCCCCAGATAACCCAAAGAGATCCACCTGCCGCAGGAAGGACGCGGGCAGCGAGGCCGGGGGGTGGCGCCGGGTCCGGGCGGTCGACAATGGGGCGCAGCCCCGTCGACCGGACGGACCCTGCGACAGGACCCGCCGGCCGGACGCGCCACGCCCTACCGCGCCAGAAGGATCCGGCGGGCCTCGCTCAACTCCGCGATGCGGTCGGCAGCCTCGGCTTCGGCCGCGCCAAGGTCGGGATGGGCGGCCCGCAGAGCCTCGCGGAAGCCCTGCCGGACCGCGGCCTCGGCCGGTAGCTCGACCTCGCGCTCAAACCCCAAGACATCCAGGGCCCATCCAACAGGATCGGCGACCGCGCCCGGCGGCCTCGACGACGGCTGACCGACCGACAGGTACGCGAACAGAGCAGGCCCGACATCGCCTCGCCACGCCAAGCCCCTCCGCACTGCTCGGAGCGCCTCGCCGCGGACTGCAAGACCGGCCAGGCCCGCCGCGTAGGCGGAACCGAGCACGAGCTGGCTCGCGGTGGCCCGCGCCCCGTCGAACTCGCAGATCAACCCCTCGACGGCACCGCTGCCGTTTGGCCCGTAGAGCCTCTGACGGCTTCGAGTCAAGCCGACCCGATCGCGCTGGAGGCGGTGGCGCAGCCGGGGTTGAGCAACCCATCGTCCCTGCTCCAGCTCGTGCACGAGCTCCATCACTTCTCCCAGCCGGTCGGGGGCGAGGTCGGGCCCGAAGCGGGCACACACGGCGCCCAGCAACAGGCTTCCGGACCCTGGAGAAGTTCCGGCCGAGGATCCATCGGGCGGGCCGGGCAGCCAAGCCCGACCGATCGAGATCCGGCGCGTGGGGGCTATCGGTCTGGAGTGGAAGATCTCCAGCTCGGCCAGCAGCACCCGGCCAAGCTAGCGGGTGAGGATTCCCGCAATCCGTGCCCCGGCGAAGCTGCCGCATGGGCTCGGCGCGAGGCTCACTCCGCTCATCAGGCGCCCGTCACGCCGGACGGGTCGATCCGGGACTCCGGGAACTCGAACTCCAGCCCGTCGAGGAACTCCTCCAGCCCACCGAATAAGCCTCCCAGGCCGAAGCCACCCAGCATCTCCATCATTTGTTCGAACTGCTCGCGCTCGGATTCGGACAGCTGATCGAGGTCGCTGAAGCACTCCTCTTCGTCACCGGCGCGGAAGCAGAAGCTCCCCTGTCTCCCATCCTCGCCGTCGCGGCGGAACCGGAATCCCCTCTCGTCGTCTCCGAAGAGATCCTCAAAGCCTTCGAAGCGCTCGGAATCGAACGGCAAGCCGTTCTGGAAGAACCGTTCGTAGAGCTCCTCGAGGTCGAAGGGCACGCCATTCCTAAAGGGCGCGCCGTCCTCGAAGGGCTTGCCGTCCCTGAACATCCAGCCATCCTCGAAGGGCTTGCCGTCCCTGAAGGGCGCGCCGTCCTCGAAGGGCCTGCCATCCCTGAAAGCCCAGCCATCCTGGAACGGCCACTCGCCATACGGTCCGGAGAACGGTGAGAACCGGAAGCCTCGCGGGCGCTTCCTGAATTGGAAGTAGTCGCCATCACCGCCGGGCTCAAACCCTCGCCACTCGGCTCCAGGCGCGTTGCACACCAGGATCGTGACGGCGTCATCGCCCGTTCCGAAGCTGAGAATCGTCTCACACTCCCCGCCCTCAAGCGCGAGCCCCGAATCGGGTGATTCGCCAGGCTCATGCCCCGTCGCGCCATCACCGTCTCCGCGCTTCTTGCGCTCCTCGCGCTCTGCCCGCTCGCGCTGGTCTCGGCGCTCTTGCCTGTGCTCGCGGCGGTCGCGCCGGTCGCGCTCGAAGCGCTCGTAGCGATCACCGCGGTCGGCCCGAGGTATCGGACCCAGCTCGGCACCCCGTTTCCCGTCGGGGTCGAAAGACGTCGCGTAGTCAACGACACAGCAGTCGCCGCGATAGTCGTCGTCATCGCCGACGATGGCAGCAATGGCCCACACCGCGCCCACGATGGCGGCCGCGCCGGCCACTACCGCGCCGGCAACCACGGCCGCCGCTCTGGCTACGCCTCGGGCCTTGATCCCACTCACGCCGTCGTCAGGTTGGGCATCCGACGGGGCGGCTGCATCCCCAGCACCCGCATCGACGGCATCCACTTCGGGATCCGCTTCTTCGGCTGGAGTCTCCTCGACAGGGGTGTCTGCGTCTTTGGCAGGAGTTTCTTCGTCGGCCATGGAACGAATCTAGGAGTCGAGGTTGAGAGTCTGGTTAGAAGCCCCCCCCCAGCAGCTCAGACCAACGACCCTCAGACCAGCGACCTGAGTGTGTCGCTCATGCGATGGGCCAACTCGCGCAGATCCTCGCTGTCGGTCTCCTCGCCCTCCACCAAGTCGAGCAGCTCACCCACCGCGTTGCGCAGGCTTCGCCAGTTGGGGGCAGAGAAGCCGAACGGCGTCCGCACTCCAGCGATCCGCCGAGCACCCGTCACCACGCCTCGCATGCCATCGAGATCACCGGGATCTCGACGCAACCGATCGCACGCCACAAACAGGGAACTGAGAAGGTCGTTGACCTCCAAGCCGTCAAGCTCCTCGAATTGAGCCTCCTCCTCACGGGCCAGCAGATCGTCGATCAGCAGTTCCACGCGTTCCTCGTCCGCATCACGGACCAGCAGATCGCACACTTCATCCTCGGTAGTGCCATCCTCGGTAGGGCCACCCTCGGTCGTGCCACCCTCGGCAATGTCACCCTGGGAAACCTCGCCCTCAGCAGGGTCACCCTCGGTGTCCAGGACGTGGGGCACGCGAGCCTGCACCAGCAGTTCCACGAGTTCGGCTCTGAGCGCTTCGGGCCATTCGGCCAACTCAAAGGCTGTCAGGGAGTCATCAGGTCCGATGGGGCGAGTGGTCGCCTCCTTCGCCCTCTCGGTCTCCTCGACCTCGTCCACGAGGCTGTCGACCGTCTCCTCCAGCGACTCATGGACCATCAAGGTCGTGCCCTGCCACGAGTGAACAACCTTGTCGACGACGAGCAACTGCTGCAGCATGACCCGACTCTCGAGCGACCACTCGTGAAGCTCGTAGGCCAACCACTCCCCGGCCTCGCCGTCGCCGGCGCTCTCAGGATCCCCATCGATCATCTCTATAGGGGACGGTTCAGGCTCCGTGTCTCCCATGGCTCGGCGGAACCTGTCCCGGAATGCGGCAGACATCTCACCATCTTGCCACCCCATTACCGCCTTGCGACCCTTCCGACCTTGCTCATGGCGTACCAGAGCACTCGCCGGTGCCCAGCTTCGGATAGGTTCGCGCCCATGGTGGCCTCGACACATCCCAAACCCGATCGCAACATCGCGCTGGAGCTGGTGCGGATCACTGAGGGCGCGGCCATAGCCGCGTCCCGCTGGATGGG
>VXNG01000104.1 GCA_009840695.1 Acidimicrobiaceae bacterium | reverse complement strand
TCATGGCCACCGCGACGGCCCCGGCGCTGACCGCCCCCCAGAATCCCTGGATCCAGCCCGGCTGGTTGGAGCCCAGCAGGCCGACCGGGTCGCCGGGCTCCACTCCGTAGCGCTGCGTCAGGGCCGCGGCCACTGCCCCCGCATGGTTGATGTTCTCGGCGAAGGTGGCGCTGCGACCATCGTCGAAGAGGTAGTAGCGGGCCGAGCCGTCGCCCCCATGGTTGGTCGAGGCGGCCAGCAGGTCTCGCAGGCTCTGGTGCGGGCCGGCCACCACGCCCATCTCGATCCCGCCGACGTTGTCGGTGACGATCTCGAAGAACCCGCCCGGGCCGGTGAGCATGGCGTCGACCTCCGCCACCGTCATGGCCGGTGTGGCGCTGCCCGTTGCGTGATCTTCTGGCTGGTCGGTCACTGTCGAGACACTAGTTGGCAGTGTTCGCAGTCCCATACGTGACCCACCGCCCGAGTACGATGCGCGGCCACCGGGATCGGCCAGACCAATGCATGACCTGCCCCAAGGCACCATCGATGTAGATCATCAGGCCCCGAGCTTCATCGCCGATCGCCACCGTCGCTATGCCGAACTGCGGGACCGGTGCCCGGTGGTGTTCAACCAGCACTACGGGGGCTTCTGGATGGTCACCGACTACGAGTCGGTGGCCGCGGTGGCCCGCGACAACGACACCTTCGCCCACAAGTACGAGCCCGACTCCGACGACGGGATCTCCTACCACGGCATCTGCGGCATCCCCCGGCCGCCGTACGTGCCCCGCATGGGGGTGTCGGAGATCGACGGGCCCGAGCACGCCGACCTGCGCCGGGTGCTCAACCCGTACATGACGCCCCGGGTCATCGAGCGTCAGCGACCGAGGATGGAGGCGGTGTCGGCCTGGTTCATGGATCAGTTCACCGAGGCCGGCGCGGCCGACCTGGTGCTCGACTACGCCACCCCCGTGCCGGCAGTGCTCACCCTCGAGCTGATGGGCATGGAGTCTTCCAACTGGAAGCACTACGCCGACTTCTTCCACGCCACCTCCTCCTACAAGCCGTCCGATCCGAGGTTCCGCAGCGCAGTGGCCCGCCGCGACGACATGTGGGCCGAACTGGCCGGATTCGCCGCTTTCCGGCGGGCCAACCCGGCCGGCGACGTCACCACCGCCCTGGTGACCGCGGTCATAGACGGGCGGCCCCTGACCGACGACGAGATAACCGGGATCATGTGGAACCTGGTGGCCGGCGGTCTCGACACCACCACGTCGCTGGTCTCGTGGGGCCTGCACCATCTCGGCACGCATCCTGCCGACCGGACCCGCCTGATCACCGATCCCAGCCTGATCGCCGGTGCCGTGGAGGAGTTCCTGCGTTTCTACAGCCCCAGCGAGACGCTCACCCGCACCGCTACCCGCGACGTGGAGCTGGGGGGCCGGCAGATCCGCCGGGGCGACGTGGTGTTCATCAGCTGGGTGGCTGCCAACCACGATCCACTGGCGTTCGACGGCGCCGGCGAGGTGCGCATCGACCGTCCCGTCAACAAGCATCTGGCCTTCGGCCTGGGCGGCCACCGTTGCATCGGGTCGTCGATAGCCCGCATCGAGTCGGAGCTGATGCTGGGCGACGTGCTCCGGCGCATCGGCGACTACCAGATCGACACCGACGGCTTCAAGC
Source organism: Acidimicrobiaceae bacterium (assembly GCA_009840695.1). The sequence goes on along the minus strand of VXNG01000104.1, from coordinate 6,540 downwards.
CCTATCCGGGGAACCTGCTCATGACCGGCGTGGTGTCGATGCCGGTCACATTCACTCCGAGCGCCCGCTCCGGAGCCGCCGATCCTTTCGGCTGCTAGGAGGCAGTTCCTCCCGCACGAGCACGGTTGCCGACCACAGGCCCGGGATCACCGGCAGCCAGAAGGCGAACACCCGGTGGGCCACCACCCCTAGCAGGGCGACCTCTATCGGCACCCCGACGGCGGCCAGGGTGAATGTCGTGGCCGCGTCCACACCCCCGGTGGCGATCAGGGGGATCGGCACGGACTGGGCCAGGTATCCCAGCGTGTAGGCAACCACGATGGCCGGCACCGAGACGGTCACGCCGAAGGCCTGCAGGGCCGCCCACATGCTTGCCAGATCGCCGATCCAGTACAGCAGTGCCCATGCCAGTATCTGCCGCCCGTCGGTCGTGTGGGTGCATTCCCGCACTCGGGCCGCCGCCGACACGCCTACGGCGAGAGCTCGGCGGATCCGGGACTTGCCTTCGGCCTCAGTGAACCTGGCCTTGCGCTGGGGCTGGATGAACCAGCGAGCCACCGCGATCACCACGGCGAAGCCGGCCAGCCAGCTCAACGCCATGGCTATGGGCACTGCCGGATCGAGCAGACCCAACAGCGCGCCCAGCCATCCCAGCACGCCGAACACGAAGTAGACGGCGGTGTTGAGCGTGATCAGCTGCAGCATGGCGTTTCGCTTGGAGAACCCCAGCCGGCGGAACACCCAGAACGTGAACGCCATCCCGGCAGCGCCGCCCGCGGCCACGAGCTGGGTGAGCCCGAACCCGGCCAGGGCCACCTTCAACGAGTACCAGAACCCCACTCGGGGTTCGGCGCGGTCGGGCTGCTCGAGTAGGTCCCCGCTGCCGGCCACCGATATGCGGAACGCTCCGGCATAGCCGACGAAGACTCCGATCTGGCCCACGGCGCACAGGCCGAGCCAGCCCCAGGTGGCACCGCTGAGCGTGTCGCCCAACTTGGTGAACCCGGCCAGCCGGCCGATGGAGACCACCAGAACGGTGGTCACGATCACGGCCACCCCGACGGTCAGGATCACCTGACCGGGCCTAAGCGCCCTAAGTGCTTCCAGCCGGCTAGCCGCAGCCGGTGACATGGTCTCCGGCGGCGGATCCTGCGGCTCGGGTGGGGTCGCGTCGCCGGCCGGGGTCTGACCGCTCATCGCGTCACCATTCTCGCCACGACACCGAGCGCGGCTCCGGCGATCACGTCCAGGGTGTAATGGTTGCCGGTGGCCACCACCACCGTTGCGACCGCAGCCGGGTAGGCGGCTCCGACAGCGCGCATGAGCGGATTGCGGGCGAAGCGGGCCATCCCGAACCCGGTCACCACCGCAAAGGCCACATGGTGGCTGGGCATCGCCGCGATCGGGTTGTAGAGCTTCACCAGCATCTGGTGCTCGAGGTCGATGCCCCGGTCGAGCAGCGTGTCGACCTGGTCGTCGCGGCTGCGGGGCGGCGCGGTCGGGAGGGTCAGAAAGATCGGCAGGGCACCGAGGTAGGCCGCGACCGCGGCTCGCCGTTCCCGGACGAAGGCGGGGCTGTGCCGGCGGTGGAGCACGATGAGCCAGCCGGCGCTGAAAGTGAGGTTACCGACCGCGTAGCCGACGTTGAGCATGTCGACCAGCCGGCGGTGGCGCAGCGCCGCTCGCTGGACGGCGGGCTCGATTCGTAGACCGAGCCGTTCTTCGAGGGCTACCACCCGGTCAGCGTTGCGGGCGGCCCGTCGCCGCCCCCGGTCGTTCCACACCAGGCGGCGGACGCCCATATAGCAGCCGATGCACAACGCACCGATGGCGAACTCGCGGAGGATCCTCATCCCTGGGGTTCTTGCTCCACCCAGTGGAGGGGCGCAGCCATCGCCCAGTGCCCGGGGTTGGCCCGTATCGCCTCGGACCAGCGGTCGGCCAGTTGCTGTAGGACGGCCTGCTCGCCAGCCCTGCCCGCCTCAGCCGGCGGCGGTTCGATGGGGGGATCCATCGTCGCGCACCATCGGCGGGGACCGAGTGGCAGAACCGTGAACGAGATGATCGGCGAGCCGGCGAGGCGAGCCAGGGCGGCCACGCCGGCTGCCATTTCCATCTCGGTGTCCAGGAAGCGCACCCGGTGGGTGTGCCCCGCGAATTCGCTGTTGTCGCCCAGCAGGAGCACGGCCTCGCCGGCCTGCAGGCGCCGGACACTTCTCAGCGCGGCGACCTGTCGGTACATCACCTTCAGTCCGACTCCGGCCCGGACGTGCTCGATCGCCCATGCAATCCAGTTGTCGGCCACGATCACGTTGGTCGGCACCGCAATCTTCGCCCCCGGGATGGCGGTAGCCACCTCCCAGCCGCCGAGGTGGGTTCCCGCGAGGATCAGGCCTCGGCCCTCGGCCACCGTCTCGTCGACGAAGTGCCAGTCCTTGTAGACGACCGTGTCCAGGAACTCCCCGGGTTTCCCGACGGCCCACAGCAGGTCGGCTGCGGCGTGCGCCTCGTTGAGCATTACCCGCCGCACGGCGGCCTGAACCCTCGGATCGTCGGGCTGTGCCTCGACGGCGTGACACAGGTTGGCGGCCAGGCACCTCCTTCTCTTGGGACGCATGGCCCATTGAATGTTGCCGCCCAACTCGGCCAGCCCATGGGCCAGCCATGTCGGAAGGCGTGACCCCACCCAGGCCGCGCCGTCGATCACCCGTGCCAGCGCGATGGCAGCCTGCCGGAGGACACCCCTGCGCAGCGGCGAGAACGACGAGCTTCCCGCACGCAGCGCCTCGTCGGCATCCGAGCAACGCAACATGGCAGTCGCGACTCTAGACCTGCCGTCCGGCTGGAGCTAAGGACGCCAGCGGCGCCTGTGGGTAGATTCGGCTGCTGTGACCAGCCCGACCAGCGGCGAGCCGGAGGATTCCGGCGCAGGCCGCGCCGACGATTGCGACGTCGAGGCCGAGCGCACCGCGGGCCTGGTCGACCCGGCGCACCTCGGGCCCTGGATGGACGGCCAGGGCCTGCCCGGAGCGGGCGAGCCGCTGTCGGTCCGGTTCATCTCGGGCGGCGCGTCCAACGAGATCTTCGAGGTGGGCCGGGGCGGGCACCGCTGGGCGCTGCGCCGCCCGCCGCGGCAGGTGCCCCCGGGCCGCAACGAGACCATGATGCGCGAGTACCGGATACTGGCCGCGCTCGACGGCACCGATGTGCCCCACGCTCGGGCTGCCGGTGCCTGCGACGACCCCGGTGTGCTCGGCGCGGCCTTCTATCTCATGGACTTCGTGGACGGCTGGTCTCCGATCAGCGAGCCCGACTGGCCGGAGCCCTTCCGCTCGAACCTGGAGACCAGGTCCGGGCTGGCCTACGAGTTGGTGGAGGCCATCGCCCGGCTCTCACGGGTGGACTGGAGGGCCGGAGGCCTGGAGGGACTGGGCCGGCCCGACGGCTTCCACGAGCGCCAGGTGGACCGCTGGTACGCCCACCTGGACCGGTTCAAGTTCCGGGACATTCCCGGCCTGGATGTGGCCGGCCACTGGCTGAGGGGGCGGAAGCCCGGCAGCTACGAGCCGGGGATCATGCACGGCGACTACCAGTTCGCCAACGTGATGTTCCACCACGGTGCCCCGGCCCGGATGGCTGCCATCGTGGACTGGGAGATGGGTACGGTCGGGGACCCCCTGCTGGACTTGGCCTGGGTGGTGATGGGCTGGCCCGACGGCACGGTGGGCAGCGGAGCCGGGCGCAGGGTCAGCGGGTACGTCGACTACACGGGTATGCCCGGGCGCGACGACCTGCTGGAGCGCTACGCGACAGTGTCGGGGCGCGATGTGGAGGAGATCGACTACTACGTGATCCTGGCCCGGTTCAAGATGGCCATCGTGCTTGAGGGCGGCTACGCCCGGTACGTGGCCGGAGGGGCCGACAACCCCAAGATGGAGGCGTTCGGCCCGGTAGTGCTCGACATGGCCGAGGCCGCAGCCGAACTGGCCAGCACCACCAGCCTCTAGCGTTGAGCCATGGCCATCGACTTCTCCGTCGAGCCCGAGTTCCAGACGAAGCTGGACTGGATGGACCGGTTCGTCGCCGAGGAGGTCGAGCCGCTCGACCTGTACTTCCGTGACACCGTCAGCCCATTCGACCGCACCAACGCGACGGCCAACGCGCTGGTGCGTCCCCTGCAGCGCCAGGCGCAGGAGCAGGATCTGTGGGCCTGCCACCTCGGGCCGGAGTTGGACGGCCCCGGATACGGGCAGGTGAGGCTGGCCCTCATGAACGAGATCCTGGGCCGGTCGCTGTGGGGCCAGGTCGTGTTCGGCTGCCAGGCCCCCGACTCGGGAAACGCTGAGATCCTGGCCCACTACGGCACCGAGGAGCAGCGCGAGAGGTACCTGAAGCCGCTGCTGGCGGGCGAGATCTCGTCCACCTACTCGATGACCGAGCCCCAGGGAGGGTCAGACCCCAACTACTTCACCTGCCGGGCGGTGCGCGACGGCGACGAGTGGGTCATCACCGGCGAGAAGTGGTTCGCCTCCAACTTCCGCTACTCGACGTTCCTGATCGTGATGGTCATCACCAACCCCGACGTGCCGGTGTACCGGGGCTCGTCGATGGTCCTGGTGCCGTCGGACGCGGTGGGCCTGGAGGTGGTGACCGATGTGGGTTTGGGTTCCGAGCCCCTGGGCGAGGGAGACCACCCCCACCTGCGGTTCAACGACGTGCGAGTGCCGGCCGAGAACCTGCTGGGCGAGGAGGGATCAGGCTTCAAGATCGCCCAGACCCGCCTGGGCGGGGGCCGGGTCCATCACGCCATGCGCTCGGTGGGGACGGCCCAGCGGGCGCTGGACATGATGTGCGAGCGGGTGCTGTCGCGGGAGACCAAGGGCTCGCTGATCGCTGAGAAGCAGGCCATCCAGCACTGGATCGCCGATTCGTGGGTGCAGATCCAGCAGTTCCGCCTCCAGGTGCTGCACTGCGCCTGGATGATCGACACCGTGGGCGACTACGCCAAGATCCGCCAGCACATCGCCGGGGTGAAGGTGGCCACGCCCAGGGTGCTGATCGACGTGGTGTACCGGGCCATGCATGCCCACGGCTCGCTCGGGGTGTCGAACCTCATGCCGCTGGCGGGTATGTGGATGTCGGGGCCGATCATGGGAATCGCCGACGGGCCCACCGAGGTGCACAAGGACACCATCGCCAAGCAGGTGCTCAAGGGCTACAAGCCCCACGACGGCCTGTACCCGTCGATGCACCTGCCGACCCGGATCGAGGCGGCCCGGGCCCATATCGAGGCCCGGCTGGAGCACGAGATCGCCAACCTGTAGAGCGCGGGACGAGCGGGGTTTGGAGACGTGAGCGATTCCGGTGGCATCGCGGAATCTCGGGCTGCGATCGACGCGGCCAACGCCGCCGATCCCCGAAGCCACGATTCAGAGCCGCTGGCGCTGACCCAGGGTCGGCGGGCCGAGGAGTGGGTGGTCCGGCTCGATCCGGAGGCGTCGGACGCGCTGAGGCTGGCGGCCCGGGCCCACCACCTGCGTCGCTGGGCGCTGCCCCGCGCTGACTATCCCGAGGGTCGGGCGGGCTACCTGCGCTGGCGGCGAGCGCAGCGTGAGCGCCACGCCCGAGACCTGGCTGCCATCCTCGACGAGGCCCGCGTGGATGGCTCAGTAGCGGCCAGAGCCACCCAGATAGTGACCAAGCGGGGGCTGGGCTCCGACCCCGAGGTACAGACCTTCGAGGACGCGGTGAGCCTCACGTTCCTGGAGACGGAGCTGGGCTCGGTGCTCGACCGGCTCGACGACGACACCAAGGCGGCCGACATCGTGGCCAAGACCCTGGCCAAGATGAGCGCGGCCGGCCGGGAGCAGGCCGCTGCTGTGGCTGCCACCCTCGACGGGCGCAGCCGCCGGGTCTTCACCGAGGCCAGGCTCTGAGCACAGTCGCGTGACACCAAACCAACCTGTTCCAGCCCTACCCGTTCCCGCACTAGTGTGGATTAGTACAGATGTGGGCGTACTAGGGAGATTGGCTCATGGCTGCTAGCGGTGAGCCGCGTCGGCGGGGCGATTCGGAGCTGACAGCAAGGCGGGTGGTCGAAGCCGCGGCCGCAGAATTCATCGAGCGCGGCTATGACGGGGCCGTCATCAGCGACATCGCTCGCCGCGCCGGGGTGACGCCGGGGGCCATCTATCCGCGCTGGCCGCACAAGAGCGACCTCATGGCGGCTGCCGTTGATCACCTCCTCGAGCAGTTACTGCCTGAGCGGAGGCTCCAGGACATGGGCATTGCCGAGTTGACCGCGCCGGAGATCCTCCAGTTGTGGGCGGCGTCCCTGTTGACTTCTGACTCGGTTAGGGACGTGCTGAACCAGGTGTTCGGCAGCGCCCGTAGCAACGCCGCGATTCAACAGCGTTTGCAACGTTTCCTGGACGAGCAGGCCGACCAGATGCGCGCCCTTGTTGAAGGGGCGGCGGACGAGGGATCCCTAGACGCCGAACACGACGCTGCTTCCGTGACGCTGATGATCCAGGCGACAGG
>VXNG01000055.1 GCA_009840695.1 Acidimicrobiaceae bacterium | reverse complement strand
GGGCGGGCTGGGGGAGCGCTTCCGCAGGCGGTACCGCGACGGCGGCTGACTTCGAGTGCATTCCTTCACCATCGACGCGGCCCGCAGCCTGCCGGGCCCCGGCTGGCTGGCGGAACGCCGGGCTGCGGCCGCTGAGCGCTTCGCGGCCGCGGATCCTCCCACGGCGTCCGCCGAGGAGTGGCGGTACAGCGCGATCGCCGATTTCGATCTGGCCGCCTATCAGCTGGCAGGCACGGACGCATCCTTCCCGCCGGACGGGACGTGGGCGGGAGTCGACTCCGCCGCCAACGGCGCGGTTGCCGCAGTCCTCGACGTTGCCGACGGCCGCATCGTCGCCTCGACGGGGTTGGAAGAACTGTCGAGGCAGGGCGTCCGCGTGGGGCCGCTGGTCGATTCGGCCGACGGCGCCGAGTTGCTGGGCTCGGTGGCCGATGGCGCCGCCGACTACTTCACCGTGCTCAACGACGCCTTCGCGGGCTGCCCCATCGTCGTGGACATCCCCGCGGGGGTGGCCGTTGAGGGCGTGATCGCGGTGCGCCACTACGCCGGCGCGGCCGGCGCGGCCACCTTCCCTCGACTGGTGGTGAGGGTCGCGTCCAACGGCTCGGCCAGGGTGCTCGACGTGCAGCGCTCCGCCGGCCCGGCCCTGGTTGTTCCTGTGGTCGAGCTCGATGTCGGCCAGGCCGCCCGGCTCGGCTATGTGAACCTGCAGCAGCACGATCACCGGACCACCCAGATCGCGGCGCACGCCGCGAGGGTGGAGCGGGACGCCGCGCTGGTGGCGGCCTCGGTAGCGCTCGGTGGCGGCTATGCCCGCACCCGGACTGACACCCGTCTGGTGGGCAGGGGGGCCAGCGGCGACCTGCTGTCGGCGTACTTCGGATCGGGAGACCAGATCCTCGACTTCCGGACCTACCAGGACCACGCCGCGCCCGACACCACTTCCAACCTGCTCTACAAGGGCGCGGTGGGCGACTCGGCCCGCAGCGTGTACACCGGGCTTATCCGAGTGCGTCCCAATGCTCGGGGCACCAACGCCTTCCAGACCAACCGCAACCTCAAGCTCAGTGACGACGCCTGGGCCGAGTCCGTGCCCAACCTTGAGATCGAGAACAACGACGTCCGCTGCAGCCATGCCTCGGCGGTAGGGCCGGTGGACCCCGACCAGGTCTTCTACCTGGAGAGCCGGGGAGTGCCGACACCGGTGGCCGAGCGCCTGATCGTGGCTGGGTTCTTCGATGAGGTGATCGACGAGTTGCCCGTCCGGGCCGTCGAGAAAGTCGCCCGCGAGGCCGTGGCCCTGAAGCTCAATCAGATGTTGAGAGCGGCGGCGTGACGCCGTGACCGCCCACGCAGGCTCTACGAGACACTAGGAGTGACGATGACGACCCACGAGCTGTTCCCCCTCGACGAGATCGAGCCCGACTCGGCACGGCGTGTCGAGGTGGAGGGCCGAGAGATCGCGGTGGTCCGCATCGGCGACGACGTGTACGCCATCGGCGACACCTGTTCCCACGCCGAGGTCTCACTGTCGGAAGGCTGGGTGGAGCCCGACGACTGCGCCATCGAGTGTGTGGCCCACGGGGCCATGTTCGATCTGGAGACCGGTGAGCCGTTGTCGTTGCCGGCCACTCGGGCCGTGCCCGTCTACGAGGCTTCCGTGTCTGGCGGAATGGTCGTGCTGAAACTGGATGCCGGCCCGGGCGGGGACGCTTCGTGAGCACGCTGGTGATCGAGGGCGGGGTCTCTTCGTGAGCACGCTGGTGATCGAGGGCCTGCGAGCCTCGGTGGCGGGCCGCGAGATCCTGACCGGCGTCGACTTGGAGGTGGCCGCGGGCGAGGTGCACGCGGTGATGGGACCCAACGGGTCGGGCAAGTCGACACTGGCCCACGTGATCGCCGGGCGCGGCGGCTACGACGTGCTCGACGGCTCGGTCCGACTCGACGGCGCGGAACTGCTGGGAATGCCGGCGTGGCAGCGGGCCGAGGCGGGCTTGTTCCTGGCCATGCAGTACCCCACCGAGGTTCCCGGCGTCTCGCTGCTCGACATGTTGACCGAGTCGGTGTGCACACCGGAGGGCGCGGCCGTGGCCGAGCAGATGCGCTCCGAGGCCGACCGGATCGGCCTCGACGAGCAGTTCCTGCAGCGCCCGGTGAACGTGGACCTCTCCGGAGGCGAGCGCAAGCGCAACGAGGCGCTGCAGCTTGGCGTGCTGAAGCCGGCCTTCGCGGTGATGGACGAGCTCGACTCCGGCCTCGATGTCGACGCTCTACGCCTAGTGGCCGGCCGCATCGAGGAGGCCACCGAGCACGACGGGCTCGGCGTGCTGGCCATCACCCACTACAGCCGGGTATTCGCCCACCTCCGGCCCGACGCCGTGCATGTGTTCACCGGCGGCCGAATTCAGGAGTCCGGCGGATCCGAGCTGGCCGACGAGCTCGAGGCCGAGGGCTACGAGCGCTGGACCACAGCCCTTCCCCAGCCGGCGTCTGAAGCCGGGGTGACGCCCTTCACGGACCCCTTCGGAGACCCCTTCGCCGACCTGCTGGCCTGAGCTGCACCAGTCAGGCGTAGCATCGGGGACCATGAGCAAAGACGACCTGCTGACCGAGGCTGAGATCGGCGACCTGCTGGACGCCCACCCCGAGTGGCGCCGCGACGGCAACGTGTTGCGTCGCTCGTACCAGTTCGCCGACTTCCGGGCCGCGTTCGCGTTCATGACCCATGTGGCCCTCATCGCCGAGCGGCTCTTCCATCATCCCGAGTGGTCCAACGTCTACAACAAGGTGGAACTGGCCATCACCAGCCACGATGTGGGCGGCCTCTCGGCCCGCGACCGCGACTTCATCGAGCGCGTCGACGCCGCCGGCGGCTAGGAGCCCGGGCGCCTCACTCTGACTCACCGCACGAAGCCCCGGGGTGGGATGACTGCGGTGCCGTGCGACACTGCCGGGCGTGGCGGATCCCGCACCGGCAATGAGGCTGCACGGCGTCGTGAACGCCTCACCAGACTCGCTGGCTGATTTCTCGGTGGCCACGACGGTGGAGGGCGCGATGATCCGGGCTTCTGATCTGCTTGATAAGGGCTGCGTCGGCATCGATCTCGGTGGTGCGGGCTCCACCCAGTTCGCTGACCGGGTGGATGTCGATGTCGAATGGCATCGACTCGACGGCAAGGTCCAAGCGCTGGCCGCTCTGTGTGAATCACGCGGCGCAGAACTCTCCGTCGACTCGTGGCAGCCGGAGATAATGCGAAGGGCTCTCTCCTGCGGTGCCACCATGATCAACGCGGCCGACGGGCTGCAGAACCCAGCCATGGTGCGGCTGGCAGCCCAGCAGGACGTGCCGGTGGTGGCGCCGTTCGTCTGGGGCGCCGACCCCAAGGCGTCCCGGCATGTGATCGGTGATCCGGTCGAGGTGATCTGTGAGTGGTTCGACCGGTCATTGCACCGTTGGGAGGCCGCTGGTATCGAGCGCAGCCGGCTGATCCTCGACCCGGGGACGGGATTCGGGCCGCCCGGCTGGGAGTGGCCCGACCGCTACCGGTACCAGAGACGGGTCTACGAGAACCTCGATGCGCTGCGAGCTTTCGGGCTGCCGGTCTACCTGCCATTGCCGTGGAAGCAGACCGATCAGCACGACGAGCTGCTGGAGATCTGCATCCGGGCCGGCTTCGACTACGGCCGCTGCCACCGCCCCGACCGGGTGCTGGCGGTGATTCGCCGCCTCAGCGCCGCTACCGAGCGATGACGTCTCGCGGCTCGGGGAATTGGCAGCGGTGGGTTCCCTATTGGGCGCTCTGTGCTGCCAATTCGCGGTGTGAGGGCGTGGGAGCGTGACCGGGCCGGGTGGCAGGCGTGGGACCGAGGCGGCCTCGGACTACGACGCCGAACAGGCCGCGGGACCTGACTGCCTTGGTCGCAGCGTTCTGGTGCTGCCCGGCCAGCCCACGCCTGCGCCGTGGAAGGCCTGCCCCCGCGTGCGGGTGGAGACAGCGTCGTTGGACGCCGCAGTGGGTCGGCAGCTGCGGACGGCATGGCACGGCCGCGAGCGACTGGTGATCGAGTTGGACGGACCGCTGCCGGGCACCGAGCCGGTGCTGGCCCGGTCGTGGTGGGAGTTGGGGCCCGGCCTCACACTGACCGACGAGGTCTGGCATCACTTGCTGACCGCCAACTCGGTGGACGCGCGCGAAGCGGGCCGGGTGCGGTTCGGCCTCCGTGAGCAGGCTCTGGCGCTCGGAGCACGAGCCTCGGCGCCGGGGGAGCGGGGCGACGTCGTGTCGACCGCAGGCGATCCCGCCTGGTGCGACGGCGGTCCCTTGTACTCATTCGGTGCCTCGGAGTTGGACGGCGCGGCGCTAATCCCGGCGGCCAACCTCGCCGCGGGCGCCTTAGGCGGGCTGCGGGACTGCGAACCCGTGGCCGACCTGGCGCCCGACCAGCGGCGGGCCGTGGGCCATCGCGGGGGCGGGGCCTGCATCGTGGCCCCGGCCGGGTCGGGAAAGACCCGGGTCCTCACCGAGCGGGCCCGCTGGCTGGTGCGGGACCTGGGCGTGGCCCCGGCTGCGGTGTGCCTGGTGGCCTACAACGTGCGGGCCCGGGCCGAGATGCGGGAGCGCACCGCCGACCTTTCCGGCCTGGAGGTGCGGACCCTCAACAGCCTGGCGCTCGCGGTGTGCAACGGCACTGGTCCCTTCACCCGCTCTGCACATCATGGTCGGGTCGAGGTCATTGACGAGCGGGCAGTGCGTGATCTGCTACACGACTTGGTGGGGGAGCGGGCTCCCCGCAAGCGCAGGCGGGCCATGACCGACCCGCTGGCTCCGTGGGTGGAGGCGCTCAGCGCGTCCCGCCTCGGGCTGCGAGACCCGGCCGAGGTGGAGCGGGACTACGCGCCCGATATCGAGGGCTTCGCCGAGTTGGCCCCGGCCTACGCCGAGACGCTGGACGAGCGGGGGGTTGTCGACTTCGACCATCAGATCGTCCGAGCCATAGAAGTGCTGCTCGCCGATCCGGCCGCCCGGGCTGCGGCCCGCCGTGCGTGCGGCGTGCTGCTGGTCGACGAGTTCCAGGATCTCACTCCGGCCCACCTGCTGATGATCCGCCTGCTGGCTGGACCGAGAGCCGACGTGTTGGGAGTGGGCGACGACGACCAGACCATCTATGGCTACTCGGGCGCCTCGCCCCGTTGGCTGATCGAGTTCGAGCGCTTCTTCCCGGGCGCGGCCCGTCACCTGCTTGGAGTCAACTACCGCTGCCCGCCCGATGTTGTGGAGGCCGCCACCAACCTGCTGTCGCACAACCGGCACCGCATCGCCAAAGACATCTCGGCCCGCCCAGCCCGCGTCCCTGAATCGGCCTCGCTGGACATTGACGAGCCGGACCGGGCCGGGCCGGATGCCGGCGAGTCCGAGCCTGACGGGGCCGCGGGCCGGTCCTTGGCGGTCGAGGCGGCCGGTGACGGCGGCCTGGCAGTGGTTGAGCGGGTCCGGACGCTGCTGGCGGCAGGCGCCGACGCCAGGGACATCGCCGTGCTGGCCAGGGTCAACAGCACCCTGTTGGCCCCCCAGATACTGCTGTCGGAGGCGGGGATCGACTGCATGACCCCGGTCGGCCCCTGGTTCCTGGAGCGCACCGGAGTGGCCGCGGTGCTGGCATGGCTCCGTCTGGCCACCTCCGGCGCTGCCCGGCTGTCCCCCGAGGCGCTGGCTACTGCGGCCCGCCGCCCGCCCCGAGGCATCTCGCCCCGGGTGGTCGAGTGGATCGCTGAGCAGCACAACGTGGGCGCGCTGAGGCGCCTGGCCGGACGCATCAGCGACGAGCGGACTGCGGGGCGGGTATCGGACTTCGCGGACGACGTCGAGCGCGTCGGCGGGATGGCCCGCGACGGCGCCGACACCCTGCGGCTGCTGGAGGCGATCCAGCACGGCACTGACCTGGCGGCCAGCCTTGACGAGCGGCTGGACGCGTCGCGCCGCACGGTGGACCGCTCCGCCCACGGTGATGACCTTCGGGCTTTGATGTCGGTAGCAGCCCATTGCGCCGATCCGGCCGCGTTCGAGGACTGGCTGCGTCGCCGGTTGACCGATGGGCGTCACGGCAACGAGGTGGATGCCCGTCTCGGCCCTTCGAGATGGGGTCGGGGCGTGCGCCTTGCCACCGTGCACCGGGTGAAGGGCCTGGAGTGGCCCCACGTGATCGTGCTGTCGGCCACCGAGGGCCTGATGCCGCACCGCCTGGCCGGCGATCTCGAGGAGGAGCGCCGCGTCTTCCATGTCGCCATCACTCGCGGCTCGGAGTCGGTGCTGATCGTCGCCGACGGCCCGAAGTCCCCCTTCATCGTCGAGATGTCCTGGCGCTCCAAGCTCGAACCGGCGGGCTTGCCCACAGAAGACCGGGCTCAGCCTGAGCTTCCTGCACCGGCTGCAGGTAGGAAGGCACCGAGCCAGTCATCAAGATCCAAGAGCCCGCCCATCGACGAGGCGACCGAGCCCGAGGCTGCGGCGATGTTCCAGCGTCTGCGCCAGTGGCGATGGGAGCAGAGCCAATCAGAGGAGGTCCGGCCCTTCCGGGTGTTCTCCGACGCAGTCCTGCGCGAGCTGGCCCGCCGCCGGCCTGCCACCGACGAGGCTCTGCTGGCCGTGTCCGGCATCGGTCCGGCCAAACTTGCCACCTACGGCGAGGCCCTCAAGTCCGTCCTGGGCGGACCGGAGGCCCCCTAGTTCGCCGGCGAGGCGGAGGGCTCAGCGATGTCGGCGTGCTGGCCGCCGAGGTCGTGGTAGACGGTGAAGAAGGCGATGGCGCTCAACACTTCGGGGAACACGCTCAACCCGACAACGGTCACGCGTGCAAGCACATCGTTGAACAGCCCTAGGAGTTCTGCGACGACTATCACCGGGACGGTAGCCGCGAGCGAGAGGACGAAGATCAATACCATGCGGCCTAGGGTCGCCCAGTAGGCGCTCCTGAGCAGGGCGCGTGCATAGCGCATCGAAGGCTCGGCCGGACCGACGGCGGCAGTCATCAGGGCGAGAAGCGCGAGTGGTGCGGCGACCCCTATCACCACCAGACACATCGCTGCTCCCAGCACCACGGCGAGCGCACCCGACGCCAGGCTGACCAGTCCCGCCACGAGAGATACCACCATCAGCGCGCCGCAGAACATCACCAGCAGCATCAGGCCCACTCCGGTGATGCGCAACAGGCGCCTGAGGCCGGCCCGCAGCGCGCCGGATGCGCCCATCTGCCTCTGGCCCAGCCGGGCCACCGCAACCTGGCCGAACGCGGCGAACTCGACGATGTTGATGGCGATGACGACTACGGCGCCCACGGCCATCATGAGTATCCCCGTGGCCAGAGTGGACGAACTCAGGCCTTCGAGGCGGTCGGTCACGTCGTTCCAACGACTCTCCAACACCGCGTCGAGTTCCTCGTCGTCGGCGTCGGGATCGACGGGAGCCACTTCGTCGACCAGAGCTCCCAATGTGTCGCCGAACACATCGTCGAATCCCCTTCCGACTGCCTCTTCGCCGGCCAGGTACACCACGGCCACCACCGCATAGATGACGAGCAGCGGCCGCAGGTTCTGCGTCATCAGCCGCCATGTGCCGGTGAGCAGGTCGCCGATGCGGCGATGCCGGGAGGAGCCACCGTCGCCGGGGGCACCGGCCTGTTCGTAGGAGGCACTGTGACGGGGGGCGCGGTGGTCGGTCCAGCGGGAGCCGTCCCAGTACCGGTACTGCGCGGGATCCTCGGGATCGACGTACCAATCAGCCGGCGGCAGTTCCGTCACGAACCGAACCGTACCAGTCGCTGGCGAGCCGGCTTCTCAGGCGAAGGTGTCGTCGAGGGCCTGCACCAGGGTGTTCCACGACAGGGTGGCGCACTTGATGCGCACGGGGAACTTGACCACGCCGCGCAACGCCTCCAGATCACCGAGCTTGACGTCGCCGGCGCCGTTGCCGCTGTCTCCGTCGTCGTCCAGGTCGTCGCCGGTGCCGCCGATGCCGGTGCCGTGGATGGACATCATGTGCTTGAAGGCCCGCACCAGACGCCGCACCTCCGCCACGCTGCGGCCCTTGATGGCGGTGGACATCATCGACGCTGACGACTGGCTGATCGAGCATCCCTGGCCGCCCGTCGACACCTCAGCGACCACACCGTCCTGCACCTCCACGTAGACGACTACCTCATCGCCGCACAACGGGTTGAACCCCACAGCCTGGACAGCCGGCGGCACCTCCAGCTCGCCGCGGTTGCGGGGGTTGCGGTAGTGGTCGAGG